>JBFMHB010000010.1 GCA_040752915.1 Acidobacteriota bacterium | reverse complement strand
TTTCCTTCGGAACGGGGGGACGGTGTGGACCTGCGGATACGGAGGGAGCGGCTCCCTGGGGAACGGCGCCTGGGAGAACCACGGCACGCCGGTGCAAGTCTCCGGCCTGACCTCCGCGGCGTCGGTGGCCGCCGGCTCCAGCCACGCCCTCGCCCTGCTTTCCGACGGAACCCTTCGGGCCTGGGGATCCAACTACTACGGCCAGGTGGGCGACGGAACGACGGATAACCGGAGCCAGCCTGTCGCCGTAATGGCCTCCGGGGTCTTCATCTCCATTGCGGCGGGGACCTCCCACTCCCTCGCCGTTCGGCAGGATGGAACCGTGTGGGCCTGGGGCCACAACGGCTTCGGCCAGCTGGGGGACGGCACCACGACCCACCGGTCCGCTCCCGTGCAAGTCCCCGGCGTGACGGGTGCCGTTTCCGTCGCCGCCGGCAACTTCCACAGCCTGTGCCGCCTGACGGACGGGACGGTTCTGGCGTGGGGATACAACGCCTATGGGCAGTTGGGAGACGGGACCACGGAGGACCGCCATTCGCCCGTGGCCGTCACCGGCCTCTCGAGCGTGGTGGGAATCGAAGGCGGCGGCTATTTCAGCCTCGCCCTCCGCTCCGACGGGACCGTGCGGGGGTGGGGGACCAACTCCTCGGGCCAGCTCGGGGACGGCTCCTACACCGCGCGGAAGACACCCGTTCAGACTGCTGGCCTGGGCGGAATCACGGCCCTGGCGGCGGGCACGTACAGCTCCTACGCATTGAAATCGGACGGGACCCTCTGGGCCTGGGGCGGCTCCAACGCGGGGCAACTCGGGTACGGGGGTTACGAAGGGAGAAACACGCCCGCCCAGATCCCGGCCCTGTCAGGGGTGGTCGCCGTAGGGGCGGGGGCGAACCACGTCTTGGCGGCCGCCGCCTGCGGGGTGATCTGCGAAGCCTCGGGTCCGGTTCACGTCCAACCCGCCGAGGCCGCCGCATTCACCGCGGACGCTTCCCTGGCCGGCGGCTGCACGGGGGCCCTCCTGTACGAGTGGGACTTTGGGGATGGGTCGGCGCACTCCTCCTTGCAGAACCCGACCCACGCCTATTCCGCCCCCGGCTCCTACGAGTGGTCCGTGGCGGCGAGCGGGGCCGGGGTCTCCACCACCCGGCGAGGGAGCCTCTCGGTCTGCGGACCGGTCTGCGACGCCGTGGCGAACGTCAGTGAGGGCTCCGCGCCGCTGCAGGTTCTCTTCTCGACCCAGAACCCCTTCCCAGGAGGGTGTGCGGGCGCCCATTCCATCGACTGGGACTTCGGCGACGGAAGCCCCCATTCCGACGCGCTGAACCCGACCCACACCTACACGACGGGCGGCACCTTCACGTGGACCTGCACGGTGACCCTGGGGACGCAGACCTGCACCCGCTCGGGCCAGGTCACGGTCTGCGCGGTTTCCTGTTCGGTCACGCCCTCGACCACGACGGGCTTCGCGCCCCTTCCGGTCACGTTTGCGGGGGCGGCCACCGCCACGGGTTGCACGTACGAGCCTTACTTCGTGTGGGACTTCGGGGACGGTTCGGGGACCAACTGGGAGACGAGTCCCACGCACGTCTACGCCCAGGCCGGGACGTACACGTGGACCCTCACGGTCTACGCGGACAACGCCACCTGCACGCAGACGGGAACCATCACCGTCTGTTCCCTCGATGTCACGGCGACGGCGTCCGCCGAATCGGGAGCGGCGCCCCTCACCGTTTCCTTCGCGGGAAGCGCCACACTTTCGGGAGGGTGTTCCGGAGGGGTCTCCTACGAGTGGGACTTCGGAGACGGCTCCGCCCGCACCCCCGTGCAAAATCCTTCGCACACCTACGCTCAGACAGGGGAGTACCGATGGGTGTTGCGAGTTTCCGCGGCCGGACGCACGGCCGTTCGATTAGGGTCCGTGCGGGTTTGCGCGGGCGCCTGCTCGGCCGCGGGCCAGGTCTTCGCGTGGGGGATCGACGATTACGGCGAGCTGGGGCGGGGAAGCGTTATTGAGCGTGCGACCCCGACGGCCCTGTCGGGCGTCCCCGCATTCGCCACGATCTCCTCGGGAGGCAACTTCACGGTCGCCGTGGAGCCCGACGGCACCGTGTGGACCTGGGGGGACAACGGAAACGGCCAGCTGGGCGACGGCACAAACCTCAGCCGCTCCACGCCCGCCGAGGTGGCCGGCGTCTGGCACATTCGCGCGGTGGCCTGCGGGTACAGCCATGTTCTCGCGCTGAGAAGCGACGGCACCCTCTGGGCCTGGGGACGGAACTCGCGCGGTCAGCTGGGGGACGGCACCACGACCGCCCGAAGGACGCCGGTGCAGGTTTCGGGGCTCACCGGAGTGGTGGCGGTCGGCGCGGGGGGGTACAGCAGCTTCGCCGTCACCGCCGATGGCTCCCTCTGGTCCTGGGGGTACAACTCATACGGCCAGCTTGGGGACGGAACGACCACCAGCCGTTCCACACCGGCCCAGGTGGCGGGACTTTCGGGCATGGTCGCCGTGGCGCCCGGCTTCTATTCCGTCCAGGCCCTCCGGTCCGACGGGACGGTCTGGACCTGGGGGTACAACTTTTACGGCCAACTAGGGGACGGAACCAACACGGACCGGGGAACTCCCGCCCAGGTGGCGGGGCTATCGGGAGTGGCGGCCATCGCCTCGGGGTATTTCCATTGCCTGGCGAGCCGCACCGATGGGACCCTCTGGGCCTGGGGCTACGGTGGATCTGGCCAGCTCGGGCTCGGCAGCTCCGCGTCCAAGAATACTCCTCAGCAGGTTCCTTCTCTGGCCTCCGTTTCCAGGCCCGCCGCCAGCCATTATGCGAGTTTCGCCCTTCAGAGTGACGGGTCTCTCTGGGTGTGCGGGGACAACTACAGCGGAGAACTGGGAGACGGCACGACCACCGATCGCTGGACATTCCAGGCCTACACCGTTCCCGGGCCTTTCGCGGCGGTAGCGGGCGGCGGCGATCACGTTCACGCGCTCCGGGCGGATGGTGCTCTCTACGCCACGGGGGCCGATGATTACGGCCAATCGGGTACGGGCCGGGCCCTGCTCGCGCCCCTGCCCGCCGCCGTCGCCGGGATGGCCGATGCGCGGCGCGTCGATGGAGGCTCCGGCCATTCTGCTTTTATCCGGACGGCGGGAGAATTGAAGACCACGGGATACAACGGCGATGGACAATTGGGAGACGGGTCCCACCGGCACCGCTCCACGCCCACAAGCGTCTCGGGCCTTGGACCCGTGGCGGCGGTATCCTTGGGGGCTTCGCATACCCTTGCGCTGGGCGTGGACGGAGCCGTCTGGGCCTGGGGCGGGGGATGGGCGGGCCAGATCGGCGACGGGACCAATTATGGCCATTCGAGTCCGGTTCGGACCAACCTTCCCCTGGCCGCCGTGGCCGTCGCGGCGGGAGGAGCGCACAGCCTGGCCATAGCGCAGGACGGGACCGTGTGGGCCTGGGGAGGCAACGATTACGGCCAGCTCGGGGACGGGACCGTGAACGCGCGGCTCAATCCGGTGCAGGTGCCCGGGCTCGCTGGGGCCGTGCAAGTGGCCGCCGGAGAGTCCTTCAGCGCGGCGCTCCTGGCCGGCGGCACGGTGTGGACCTGGGGGGCCAACTGGGCGGGGCAGCTGGGCGACGGAACGCAGACCAACCGCCACTCCCCGGTTCTCGCATCCATCACCGGCGTGACCTCCCTGGCGTGTGGGGGGGCCCACGTTCTGGCTCGGAAATCCGACGGAACGGTCTGGGCGTGGGGGTACAACGGCAACGGCCAGCTGGGCGACGGGACGTACACCTGGCGCGCCACGCCGGTGCAGGTGCCCGCCCTCACTTCCGTGGCAGATGTGGCGGCCGGACTGTACCACAGCGCGGTCCTGCGCTCCGACGGAACCCTGTGGACCTGGGGCTACAACTACTACGGTCAATTGGGGGACGGCGGCGCCACGGACCGCTCCACTCCAAATCGGGTCACGGCCCTGCAAGGCGTCTCGACCGTCGAGGCGGGCTACTACCACACCCTGGCGGTGGCCGAGTGCGGACTCTCCCTCGAGGCGGCCGGGCCCCGGAGGGCCGTCGTGGGCGAGACGGCCGCCTTCACCTCGACCCCCACTCTCTCGGGCTGCTCGGGGACCTTCACCTACGACTGGGACTTCGGAGACGGGACGGCCCACGGGGCGAGCCAGAACCCGACCCACGCTTACTCCGCCGCGGGTTCCTACGCCTGGAGGCTCACGGTCACATCGGGGACTTTGAGCGCGGCCTTCCAAGGGAGCGTGGCCGTCGGGGTCGTCCCTCCCCAGGTCGCCTCCCTGGCGAAAACCCCTAACCCCTTCAAAATCAAGGTGACCGGCTCCAACTTCCAGACCGGCATCCGGGTCTTCATCGAGGGAGCCGAGTGGACCACCCTCACACGGAAGTCCGACACCTCACTGGTCCTCAAGGGGTCCACCTTGAAGACTGCCGTTCCCAAAAACACTCCACGCCGGTTCCGGTTCCTCAACCCCGACGGAGGAGAGACGGTTCTCGTCTGGCAGTGGCCTTGAGGACGAAGGCGTTTGAATCGGCAGGGAATCTTCGGGACCGCCGCGTCGCTCGGTGGAGGCAATGACTCTCCCGCCGGTGTTGGCAAAGATTGCGAAGAAAGGTGAACGGACCTCTCATCGGGAATTCGTTCGCCGTATTTCCGGGTCTTCGCCCTACCCGACGGCCGGCTTGAGCCACGCGTCGTAAACGAGCTTGGCGAGGACGACGACGACCATGACGAGGAGAGCGGGGCGGACCAGCCGCGCCCCTCGGGTGAGGACCATTTTGGCCCCGAGCCGGCCCCCGATGACCTGGCCCGCCGCCATGGCGACGGCGGGGGCGACGAGGACGTGCCCTCCCAGGGCGAAGAAGAGCAGGGAGGCCGCGTTGCTGGTGAAGTTCATCACCTTCGTGGTGGCCGTGGCCTTCTTCATGTCCTGGCCCAGCCCGAGCATCAGCGCGACGACCCAGAAAGACCCCGTGCCGGGGCCGAAGAACCCGTCGTAGAAACCCAGACCGAGGCCCGCGAGGAGGTAGAAGGGCAGGCGCTCCAGGCGGGGCCGGGTGGGCGTTCGCCCGAATTCGGGGTTGACGAAGACGTACAGGGCCACGGCCGCCAGCAGGAAGGGGATGAGGCGCCTCAATAGATCCGGGTCGAGGCGCTGGACGGCGAGGGTGCCCAGGGCGGAGCCGGCGAAGGTGAGAACGACCCCGAGGGCGCACTCCCTCCAGGTGACGGCGCCGGCCCTCAGGAAGTGGAAGGTGGCGCTGCCGGAGCCGAAGGAGGCCTGGAGCTTGTTGGTCCCCAGGGCGTAGGCGGGAGGGACGCCGATGCCCAACAGAACGGGGATGGTGATGAGGCCGCCACCCCCGGCGATGGTGTCCACCAGGCCGGCGAAGAGGCCGGTGGCGAACAGGACGGGGATCAGCCAGAGGGACAGGTCCATGGGCCCGGCCATCGCGTTTCAGGGGCGGGCGGGCGGCGCATTCTCATCGGCCAGGCCCGCGGTGGCGGCCCTCCAGCGGTCGAGGGTGGCCGGCCCGTATTCTCGCAGCCACGTGGCGAGCATGTCCGCAAGCGGAATGTGCGGCAGGGCCCCACGGTCCTGTACGTATTCGATGTGGGGCCTTCCGCTCAGGTCGAGGGCGTGCAGGACGGCGTCCTTCGTGCCGTCGAACTCCACGAGGCGCCAGCCCATCTTCTCGCAGAGGGACTTTTCGAAGGAGGGCGTGGCCTTGAGCCACCGGCCGTCCAGGAAGATCTCGACGTAGGTGTGGTAGATCATGCGGTCCGATCCGAGCACCCAGCCCAGCCGCCCGGGAAGGTTGTGGTTGACGAGGTCCGCGTAGCGGAATCGCGCCGGGATGCCGGCGGCGCGGCAGAGGCCCACGAGCAGGGAGGACTTTTGCGTGCAGAAGCCGTAGCCCCGTTCGAGGGCCGCCCGCCCGTGGTAGTCCTCGATGGCCAGGAAGGGGGCGAAGGGGATGTATCGGATCCCGTCCCTCACGAACGCGAACAGGCGGACGGCGGCCTCCCCGGCGTCCCGGGCCCCGTCCGTGACCCTCGCCGCCAGGGCTTTGATCTCCGGTTCGTCGCAATCCACGCCGGGCGTCGGCCTGAGACACCCTTCGATTCCGTTCGCGTCCATCGTCAACCCCCTTCGCCATGATGCCAGAAATCGGCATTCCCGGGCCAGCGCCACCAAGAACCGGTTGACGGCCCCCGGGCCGAGACCGTCTAATGGGGCCTGGGCTCCGAAGGATGGGGAGGTCTCTCGATGCGCCGTTTCACCGCCGTTTCGATTCTTGCGCTCGCCATCGCGTGGACGAACCATCTCCCCGCTCAAGTCCTCCCCTTCGAGCGCTTCGGGACGACGGAGGGGGTGCCCCAGTCCCAGGTCTCCTGCGTCGCGCAGGACGCGGAGGGGTACCTGTGGGTGGGCACCTGGGGCGGGCTGGCCCGGTACAACGGCGGGGGCTTTACGGCCTTCTACATCGAGGACGGCCTGCCCAGCAACCGGATCCACGAGATCCTCCCGTCCCGGGGGGGAGCGCTCTTCGTGGCCACGACGAACGGCCTGGCCCGCACGGAGGGCCGCCGGATCGTCCCCGTCCCGGACCCCGCCGTGGCGAATGTTCGCTGCAGGGCCCTGGCGGAGGACGCCGCGGGGCGCGTGTGGGTGGGCACCGACCGCGGCGCGGCGGTCTGGAGCGGCGGGCGCTTCGAAATGGCGGGAGGGCAGGGGACTTTGGGTGCTCGAATCTACGACCTCCTCGCCCTGCCGGAGGGGATGCTGGCTGTCACGTCGCGGGGCCTGTTGATTTTCGGGGGCGCAGGTCCCCGGGAGGAGGAGGGCCCTCCCGTCCCCCACGAGTTGCTCCGGTGCGCGGGACGGACGGCGGACGCGCTCTGGGTGGGCACGCAGGGGCGCGGCCTTTGGAGGAAGAGCGGGGGGGCCTGGTCCAGCGTGGAGGCCACGGCCGCCATGGACGTGTGGCGGGTGAGTTCGGGAGGCTCCGGCACCCTGTACGCCTCGTGCAACAACGGGGGGCTGTTCTTCCGGCGTCCCGGAGCCGTGGATTTCCAGAGGTGGAAGAAGGAGAACGGCCTTCCCTCCGACGTGGTCAGCGACGCCTTCGAGGACCGGGAGGGCAACCTCTGGGTGGGCACGGACATCGGCGGCCTCGGCCGTCTCGGAAGCCTCGCCACGCTGAATTTCTCGGAGGCCGCGGGTTTTCCCAGCGCGTGCGTGCTGGGAATCTCCCCGGCGGGAAAGCCCGGGGAGATCTGGGCGGGAACCCTGGAGGGCGGGGTTCGCTTCCGCGGCCATCCCGATTTCGAGATCCTCGAGGTGGTCACGACGGCTCAGGGTCTGCCGAACAACTACGTCTGGGAGGTGACCGAGACTCCCGGCGGGGAGACCTGGGTCCTCACCGACTCGGGGTGGCGCGTTCGGAGCCGGCCGGGCGGCCGGTTCGAGGAGCCGAAGGGGATCGAGTTCGCCGACGGGGCCGGCGTGGACATGTGCCTGGACGGGGCGGGCCGCCTGTGGCTGACGGGAGACGACGCCCGCGGAGGGCTCTGCCTGAAGGAGCCCGCCGGGACCTGGCGACGGTGGAACCGCACCGCCGAAGGGGAGACCCTGGCCAACTGCCGGGCCCTTACCCCGCGCAGGGCGGGCGGCGTCTGGGTGGGATTCGAGGGAGGGGTCGCCGTGTGCGACGGCGCGACGGCCTCCTCCCTGCCGGGCCCGATTCCACTGAAGGGCTTCGTGAGCGCGCTGCTCGAGGACCGGCGGGGACGGCTCTGGGCCGGGAACGACGGCGGTCTCGCCGTGCGGGAAACGGACGGCCGGTGGCGGCTCCTCAACGGGGAGGCCGGATTCACCAACCATCACGTCTACTTTCTCGGCGAGGACGCCGGGGGGGCCGTGTGGGTCGGCACCGCGCGGGGCGTTTTCTGCTTCCGGGAGGGCCTGCCGGTCCAGGCGCTCACTCCCGAGGACGGGCTGGCGGGGCTGGAGGCCAACCAGGGGGCCTTTTTCGCCGAGCCTTCCGGCGCGGTCTGGATCGGGACCGTCTCGGGCCTGTCCCGCTTCGAGGCGCGGCTCCAGCCGGCGAACACCGCTCCACCCCGTCTGGTCGTCGAAGGAGCGGAACGCTCGGGCGGAAAACTGATCCCCTTCCCGGACGAGGTCCGGATGCGGTGGCCCGAGCGCGGGGTGACCTTCCGGGTGGCGGTTCTCTCCTTCAAGAGCCCCCAGCGGTGCGCCTATCGGGCGCGCATGGAGGGAATCGAGGAGGATTGGCTTCCCTTGAGGAGGGCCGGAGACCTGCGCTACACGAACCTCCCCCCGGGAAAGAGGAACCTCCTTCTTCAGGCGGTGAACGAATCGGGCGTGTGGGGCGAGGTGGTGAGGGTGCCCGTGGAGGTGGTTCCCTCCTTCTGGATGACGGGCTGGTTCCGGGTGGGACTCCTGATTCTGCTTGCGGGGACGCTCGCGGCCGGGCACCGGTGGCGCACCAGCCTCCTGAGGCGCCGCGCGGAAGAGCTGGAGAAGGTGGTCGCCGACCGGACGAGGGCGCTGGCCCGGGCCAACCTGGATCTGGAGCAACTGGCCACCTACGAGTCCCTCACGGGCCTCTTCAACCGGCGGGCCATCCTCAAGTCCCTGCGGGAGCACCTGGAAGTCCGGAGCGGGATCGTCCGCCGCTTCGGAGTCCTTCTCGTGGACCTGGACCGCTTCAAGCAGATCAACGACACCATGGGCCACGCGGCGGGCGATCAGGTCCTCCAAGTCCTCGCGAACCGGATCAAGGGCGCGCTTCGGGAGGGGGACCACATGGGGCGGTTCGGCGGCGACGAATTCCTGCTGGTCCTTCCCGGGGCCGACCTTTCCGCCGTCGAATCCGTTGCGAGGCGGGTCAGCTCCCTGTCCGAGAGCTTCACTTCCCACGGGCGCACCTTGACGGTGACCGCGTCGTGCGGCGGGGTGGCCGTGGCGGGGGGCATGCCGCCCGAGGAGGCCGTCCTTCTCGCCGAGGCGGACCGGCTCCTGTACGAAGTGAAGAAGGCGGGCGGGGGAGGATTCAAAGTGGTGGAGCGTCGCTAGCGGAGGCTTCCGACCGGGCCCGCAGGAGGGACAGGACGGAAGGCCGAACGCGCCGGAGGGTCGCGAGGAACACGAGGGCCGCGCCGAAGGTCAGAACGCCTCCCGAAAAGAGCGCCTCCCGGACGCCGAACCACGCCGAGAGCCGGCCCATGGCCAGGCTTCCCACCGGGGCCATCCCCACGAAGGTCACCACGTACAGGCTCATGAGCCGGCCGCGGAGCGCCTCGGGCACGAGGCTCTGGAGAAGCGTGTTCACGGCGGCCATCTGGCTCATGAAGCAGAAGCCCAGGACCGCCAGGAGCGCCGCGGAAAGGGCGAAGCCCTCCGAAAGGGCGAAGAGGGCGAGGGCGGTCCCGAAGAGGCCGGCCATGAGGCCCGCGTGGCGCCCGAGGCCTTTGAGCGAGGTCCGGCTCGCCATGGAGAGCGCCCCGGCCAGAGAGCCGATTCCGGCGCAGCTCATCAACAGGCCCAGGCCGCGGGCGTCGGTTCCGAGGACGCCCCCCGCGAAGGCGGGCAACAGGACCGAATAGGGGAGTCCCAGGAGGCTCGTGGCGGTCACCAGCCCCAGGAGGGCTCGCGTGTGAGGCGTCCTCCACGCGTAGGCCAGGCCCTCCCGGATCTGGCGCCAGGCCCCGGGGCCGGGGGGACGCCGCTCCCGTTCGAGGCGCATGGCCGCCAGGCCGGCGAGGACCGCGCCGAAAGAAAGCGCGTTGAGGGCGAAGCAGACCCCCTCCCCCCACAGGCCCGTGACGAGGCCCGCCACGGCGGGGCCGACGATCCGGGCGCCGTTGAAGATGGAGGAGTTGAGCGCGATGGCGTTCCCGAGGTCCTCCCGGCCCACCATGCGGACCAGGAAGGCCTGCCTCGCGGGCATGTCGAAGGCGTTCACCGCCCCGAGGAAAGCGGCCAGGACGATCACGTGCCACACCTGGACGGCCCCCGAGAGGGTCAGGGCGGCGAGGACGACGGACTGAACGAGGGAGGCCGTCTGCGTGAGCGTCACCAGCCGGCGGCGGTCGAATCGGTCCGCCGCCCACCCGCCGAGGAGTCCGAGCAAAAGAACGGGGCTGAACTGGGCGAATCCAACGAGGCCGAGGAGCCAGGGCGATCCGCTCAGGCGCCAGACGAGCCACCCCTGGGCGAGGGTCTGCATCCAGCTTCCGGCCAGGGACACCAGCTGGCCGAAAAAAAAGAGGCGGAAATTCCGGTGGCGAAGGCCCCTCAGCGTCGCCGAAAGGGAGTCCGCCAAAGCGCCCACGGAGGCGGGCCCTCCCTCACCGGGTCCACGTGGCCACCGCGATGCCCGAGAGCCCCGCGATGACGCACCAGAAGGCCCAGCGGTGGGGGCCGTGTCGGATGACGGAGCGGCGCCAGAGCCAGAGGGCGAAACAGCCCACCGAGAACGAAATCGAAGCTCCCAGGAGGTCGTCCAGGAGGTGGGGATTGGAGGAGGAGAACGCCTGCCGGGCCTCCAGCACGAAGGCCCCCCCGATGGCCGGAAGGGAGGCCAGGAACGAGTACCGGAAGGCCGACTCCCGGTCCAGGCCGAGGGCGAGGCCGGAGCTGATGGACGCGCCGGAGCGGGACACGCCGGGGATCACCGCCAGGCCCTGGGCCAGCCCCACGAGGGCCGCGTCCCGCCACCGCATGGTGTCGAAGGTCTTCTGGCCCTTCGGGAGGTACTGGGTGCACCAGAGGTAGAGGGCCGTGAAGAGAAGGACCGAGCCGGCGATTCCCGGGGACGTGAGGAGACGCTCCGTCACGGGCTTGAGCCCGAAGCCCAGGGCGCCCGTGAAGGCCGTCGTGACGGCCACGAGGCCCGCGAAGCGCCAGGCCTTCGGATCGCCGCGGAGGGCCCCGAGAAGAAGACCCCACAGGTCCTTGCGAAAGAAGACGAGGGTGGCCGCGAGGGTCCCGAAGTGCAGGACCAGGAAGAAGACCAGCGCGTCTTCTTCGCGGACGCCCGCGAGGGCTCCGAGGATGGTGAGGTGGGCGGACGAGGACACGGGGAAGAACTCGGCCAGGCCCTGGGCGATGGCGAGGAGGATCGTCCAGAAGAGACTCAAGCGCCCTCCGGGAGGGGCGGGCTGGAGCGGGAGCCCGCGTTAGATCCCCATGACCACGGGGATGATGAGGGGGATGCCCGCTTCGTTGCGCTTGAGCACGCGCTTCACGGCGGACTTGACCTTGGCCTTGAGAACGGCGTCATCCCGGATCTCCTCCTGGGAGAGCCCCCGGAACAGGCCCGCGATCTCTCTCCGGATCTCCTCCGCCCCTCCGTTCTCTCCGTCGAGGAAGGAGTAGCCGCGGCTGATGATCTCGGGGTCCGTTTCCATCCGGCAGGTCTGCCGGTTGACCACGACGATGGGGACCACGACGCCTCCCGTGGAGATGTGGCGGCGGTCGCGGACGACGAGCCGGTCCACGGGGTCCGCCGAGTCCCCGTCGATGAGCACGCTCCCCGCCGGGACCTCCTCCCGGCCCGCAAAGGCGCCCTTCTCGAACTTCAGCGCGTCCCCCGTCCCCGCCAGCAGGATTCTGTGGCGTTCGTAGCCCATCTCCTCCGCGAGCTTGGCGTTCCCCTTGAGCTGGCGGAACTCGCCGTGGACGGGGATGTAGTAGGTCGGCCTGACCCACGAGGTCATGAGCCGGATTTCCTCCTGGGCCGCGTGGCCGGAGACGTGGACCCGATCGTCGCGGGAGGTGACCACCTCGCCGCCGTTTCGGTAAACCTGGTTCACGACCCGGGCCACCCGCTTCTCGTTGCCCGGGATGATGCGCGCGGAGAGGATGAGGAGGTCCCCCTCCTCCACGAAGAGGTTCTTGTTCTCGTCGAAGGCGATGCGGCTGAGCGCCGAGAAGGGCTCCGCCTGGGAACCCGAGGTCAGGACGATGACGCTCTCCCTGGGGAGGTCCGGCACGTCCTCCGGGGATACCAGGACGCCCTCGGGAACCCGGAGGTACCCCACATCCTGGCCCACCCGGACGTTCTCGGAGAGGGACCGGCCGAAGAGGGCGACCTTCCGGCCGTACCGGGCGGCGAGATCGAGCAGAACCTGGACGCGCATGAGGTTCGTCGAGAACAGCGCCACGAAGAGCTTGGCCGTCTGGCCCGCCACGTAGCGCTCCAGGGCCTGGCGCACGCGGGTCTCGGAGCCCACCATGCCTTCCAATTCCACGTTCGTGCTGTCGATGAGCATCGCCGTGACGCCGGCCCGGCCGGCCTCCTGGAATCGGTGGTAATGGGAGAGCCGGCCGTCGAGGGGGGCCTGGTCGAACTTGAAGTCGCCCGTGTGGAGGAGCGTGGCGTCCGGAGCGTGGATCAGGAGGGAGACGGCGTCGGGAACCGAATGGGTGACGGGAATTCCCTCGAATCGAAAGGGGCCCGCCGAAAGGGGCTTTCCCGGATCGAGGAGGGTGACCCGGGGCGCTTCGGCGCCGAGTTCGCGCATCTTCCGCCCCGCGAGCCCCAGCGTGATCGCCGTTCCGAAGAGGGGAGCCGGACAGGCCCGGAGCAGGAAGCCCACGGCGCCGATGTGGTCCTCGTGTCCGTGGGTGAGAACGATGCCGCGCAGACGCTCGGCCCTTTCCGCGATGTACGAGAAGTCGGGGATGACGAGATCCACTCCCGGGAAGTCGGACTCGGGAAACTGGCTCCCGCAATCCACCACCAGCAGGTCCCCGTCCTGGTCGAGGACCGTGAGGTTCTTCCCGAAATCCCCGAGCCCCCCGAGAAACGCGATCTTGAGCATGTCAGGGGAGCCTCTGGGTGGGGGAAACGGTGACCTTGATCACCGATTCCCTCCGGCGGATGAGCCCGAGAATGTAGAGGGCGTAGAGGATCTTGGCCGTCTTGCCCGAATCCGCGGCGGCGGACCGGATCACCTCGAGGAGCGTGCGCTGGCCGTCCACGAGCCGGAAGACGTGGCGGTCCTCGGCCGTGAGCGGGAGGCTGGGAAGCAGGAGAAGGGCGTTGTCGCTGGTCTCGAACACGTCCTCCTTCCGGCCAAGCCACTTCACCACCCTCTTGGGGTCCGTGATGCCCTTGATCCCGCGGAGGATGGCCGCCCGCGTGTCGAGGCTCAACTTGATGACCTCGTCGTCCTTGAATTTGCCGACCTTGAAGGTGACCTCGCCCTCGACCCAGTCGAACAGGGACCAGACGATGGCCATGACCTGTTCCTTGACGGCCTCGAAGAGGTCCTGGGGGGTCAGGATGCCGGCCTCGACCAGCACCGTCCCCTGCCGCTTTCCCGTCGCGCGCATGCGCTCCACCGAGAGGTCGTACTGGGCCTGGGTGATCCGGGCCCTGTCCAGCAGGAACTCTCCCAGGCGGTCCGGGCTGAAGGACGACGTGGCGAAGATGATCTCCCCCCCGGAAATGAAGATCTGCTTGTGGCCATCGTCCCGGCTCACCTTGAGGACACCGGGGACCTTGTAGTAATGGATCTTCTGCAGGACCTCGGGCAGGGGATTGTCCGCCAGCGGCCCCTGGAAGATGAACTCGGCCATGCGTCTCCCTTCAAACCCTTAGTATATCTTGGAGTAAGCGGGGGTTCAACCTGCCTCCGGAGAGCGCCGGAGGCAGGCCGGAAGGCTCCGGGTGGACAGGGGAACGAACGCGGCGGCGCCCGCCTCGTCCCTCGACGGGGCAAGGCGATTGCACTACACTGGGATGGGAGGCCGTTTCCATGCCGTTGGACAAGGACTTTTTGGAGATCCTCGCCTGTCCCCTCTGCAAGGCGCCCTTCGAGTACCGGGAAAAGGGCGGGAAGGAACAGCTCGTCTGCACCGAGTGCCGGAGGGTCTATCCCATCGAGGAGGGGATCCCCATTCTCTTGCCTGATTCGGGAGTGCTGGAAGAAGGGTGAGGGGCCGGGGCGGAAGCCGCGGAACCTCTCCTCCCTTCCGTCTCCGTCCTGGATCCGTGCCCACCCGCGCTACTTCCCTCCGCCCTCACCGGTCTCGACCAGCCTGTCCTTGAAGAGTTTCTGCAACTTCGCCAGTTTGGGAGAAATGACCATCTGGCAGTAGGGCTGGAAGGGGTTCTGCCGGTAGTAGTTCTGGTGGTAGGCCTCGGCGCGGTAGAAGGCGCGGAAAGGCGCCAATTCGGTCACGATGGGGCCCGCGTAGGCCTTCCCTTCCGTCAGGTTCCGGATCGCCTTTTCGGCGGCGGCTCTCTGCCCGGGGTTCCGGTAGAAGATCGCCGACCGGTACTGGGTGCCCGTGTCCGCCCCCTGTCGGTTGAGGGTCGTGGGGTCGTGCAGGGCGAAGAAGACCTCCAGAAGGTCGTCCAGGCTCACGACGGCGGGGTCGAAGGTGATCTGGACCGCCTCGGCATGGCCCGTCGTACCCGAGCAAACGTCCTTGTACGAGGGGTTTTCCACGTGGCCTCCCGAGTATCCGGACTCCACCGAGACGACGCCCTTGAGGTCCTGAAAGACGGCCTCGAGGCACCAGAAGCACCCCCCCGCAAGGGTGACGACTTCGCGATCCATGGGTCCGCTCCTTGCCGTCCCCGGAACCCGAGCCTGCGCTCGGCAGAAGGGGAGGGCGATCGTGGCGAAGACGGCGGCTGCGATGAAAGTTCTGGATGGGCGCATCCGGTCCTCCGACAGCATAACGCTGGGTAGGGCGGGGTATATTCTCAGGAGAGGCACGAGGGCCGTGTGGGCTCGCCGGGTTTGGGAGCCCTGAAAGAAAGGGCCCGTCCGATGAAGGACGGGCCCTGCTTCAACGGGTGGAAGGTTCGTCAGGAGCAGCCGAGGCTGTTCCCGCAATTGAGGCATTTGTAACAGGAGCCGTTGCGGACGGTGATGTGGCCGCAGATGTTGCAGAAGGGGGCGTCACCCATCATGCTCGACAGGTGGGAGGAAAGGGACCCGCCCGAGGCCTTGTACACCGGAACCTGAGGAGCGGGCGCCTTGAGGGTCTTCTCGGCGGCCTGAACCTCCTGGTTGCTGGCCGTCGGGGAAGCCAGCGTCTTTTGCGCCTCGATCTTCTCCAGCTCCTCCGGCTTCACCTGGACGAAGTCCGTCCGTCCCAGATACTCCATGCCGAGCACCCGGAAGAGATAATCGATGACCGACGTGGCGTATTTGATGTTGGGGTGGTCGCTGACGGGGCCCTGGGGTTCGAAGCGCGTGAAGGTGAAGCAGTCCACGTATTCCTCCAGGGGCACGCCGTACTGGAGGCCCAGGGACACGGCGATGGCGAAGCAGTTCATGAGGGACCGGAAGGCGGCTCCCTCCTTGTGCATGTCGATGAAGAGCTCTCCCAGGCGGCCGTCTTCGTATTCGCCCGTCCTCAGGTAGACCTTCTGCCCCCCGACGCGGGCCTCCTGCGTGAATCCGTGGCGCTTCTTGGGCAGGCGCTTGCGCTGGAGGGGCGTCCACCTCAAATCCGCGGTGGTGGCGGGAGCCGACGGCTCGGCGGAGGCGCTCTTCTGGGTGGAACCGTCCGAGAGGGGCTGGGTCACCTTGGATCCGTCCCGGTACACGGCCAGGGCCTTCAATCCCCGCTTCCAGGCTTCGACGTAGATCCGCTCGATCTCCTCGGGGGTGATGGAGGCCGGGAGGTTCACCGTCTTGCTGATGGCGCCCGAGATGAAGGGCTGCGCGGCGGCCATCATCTTCACGTGGCCGAGGGGGGCGATGAACCGTCGGCCCAGCTTTCCGCAGCGGTTCGCGCAATCGAAGACGGGGAGGTGCTCGTCCTTGAGATAGGGCGCCCCCTCGATGGTCATGTGGCCGCAGGCAACCAGCGAGGCTTCCTCGATCTGGGCCTGGGTGAAGCCCAGCGCGGCCAGGAGATTGAAGGAGGGCTTGCGCGCCTCATCCGGCGAGAAACCGAGTCGCTTGAGGGTCTCCTCGCCGAGCACGTGAATGGAAAAGGCCTGGGGAAGGTCCATGATCCTGGGGATCTGGCTTTCCACCCGGGCCGTCTCCTCCTCCGTGAGCCCCTTGGCCTGCAGGGACGCGGGGTGAATGTGGGGGGTACCCTCCAGGCGGCCCGTCCCCAGGATGTAGGTCAGGATCTCCTGGACCTGCGCGGGAGGGTATCCCAGGGCGTCCAGGGCCCTCTCCACGGACTGGTTGACGATCTTGAAGTAGCCCCCCCCCGCGAGCTTCTTGAACTTCACCAGGGAGAAGTCCGGCTCGATGCCCGTCGTGTCGCAATCCATGAGGAGGCCGATGGTCCCCGTGGGGGCCAGGACGGTGGCCTGGGCGTTCCGGAAGCCGTACTGGCGGCCGAAGACGAGGGCGTCGTCCCAGACCTGCCGGCTGGCCAGGGCGAGGGGCTCCGGGAGGAGGTCCGTCTCCAGCTTGAGGCTCGCGTCCCGGTGCATGTTGATGACTTCCAGCATGTGTTCTCGGTTGGGGCCGTAGCCCGGGAAAGGCCCCTTCCGCCGCGCGAGAAGCGCCGAAACGGAGTAGGCCTGCCCCGTCATGAGGCTCGTGATGGCTCCGCACCAGGCGAACCCCTTGGGGCTGTCGTAGGGGATCCCCTTGACCATCAGGAGGGTGCCCAGGTTGGCATACCCGAGGCCCAGGGGGCGGTAATCGTGGCTGTTTTGGGCGATCCGGTCCGTGGGGTAGGAGGAGAGATCCACGAGGATCTCCTGGGCGGTGATGAAAATCCCCACGGCGTGCTTGAACCCCTCCACGTCGAAGGACCCGTTCTCGGCGAGGAATTTCATGAGGTTCAGGCTGGCCAGGTTGCAGGCCGAGTCGTCGAGGAACATGTACTCGGAGCAGGGGTTGCTGGCGTGGATCCGGTCCGTCGCCTTGCACGTGTGCCACCGGTTGATGGTGGTGTCGAACTGGAGGCCGGGATCGCCGCACTCCCAGGCGGCCTCGGCCACCTGCCTCATGATGTGGCGAGCCTTGTGGGTGTGCGCCTTCTGATCCACGGTGCGGTAGGTGGTCGTCCACTCCCCGTCTTTCTCGTAGGCCTCCATGAAGGCGTCGGTGGCGCGCACGGAGTTGTTGGCGTTCTGGCCGGCCACCGTGTGGACGGCGTCATCGATGTCCACCCCCAGCGCGGCGAGCTTCTTGGCCTTGGCCTCCTCGCGGCGCTTCCAGTTGATGAAATCGAGGATCTCGGGATGGTCCATGTCCAGGATGACCATCTTGGCGGCCCGGCGGGTGGTCCCCCCGGATTTGGTGGCGCCCGCGGCGCGGTCGAGAACCTCGAGGAAGGACATGAGCCCCGAGGAGGTCCCCCCGCCCGAGAGCTTCTCCTCCCTGGAGCGAAGGCGGGAGAAGTTGGTGCCGGTGCCCGATCCATACTTGAAGAGGCGCGCTTCGTTCTTCACGAGCTGGAAGATGCTCATGAGGTCGTCGTCCACGCTCTGGATGAAGCAGGCGGAGCATTGGGGGTGCTGGTAGGCGTTGGCGGTCTCCTCGACCTTCCCCGTGTCGGGGTTCCAGTAATAGGACCCGCCGGACCCCTCGATCCCGTACTCGTGCCAGAGGCCGAGGTTGAACCAGACGGGGGAATTGAAGGCGCCCTTCTGGGTCACCAGCAGGTGGCTCAGCTCCGCCTCAAAGGCGTCTCCCTCCTCCCGGCTCTCGAAGTAGCCGCCGAAGCGGTCTCCCTCCGCGCGAAGGGTGTGGGCGATCCGGCGGATCACCTGGCGCACGGAGGTTTCATGCCCCGCCCCCGGCACGCCCGCCTTTCGAAAATACTTGCTGATGACGATGTCCGAGGCGAGCTGGGACCAGTCCTCGGGCACCTCGGCGTTCTCCATGGAGAAGACCACCGAGCCGTCCACGTTCACGATCTTGGACGTGCGGCGGCTGTAGCGGACCTCGTCCAGCGGATCCAATTCGGGGCGCGTGAAGTGGCGGCTCAGGCGGAACGGCAAGAGGGCCTCCACGTTCAGGCCGGGCGGGGAACCGGGCTTGTCGGTCTGCGGCGGGCCTGCGGCGGGCTCGCTCGAAGGGTTCTTGCGATGGGGGGTCGGCCCGGGAGGGTTCGCCGCGGTTTTCGTCGAGTCCATTTCTCCGTTCTCCTCGTCTGCCGAAGGGGGGCCTGCCCCTAAGGTCCAGCATTGGAAGGGGTTATTCGCCGCCGAATACCCCAATATGTTCAGGCGCGGCCAAAATATAGCGCAACATCTTGTGGTTGTCAAGGGGCGATGGGCCCCAAAGCGAGGCCCCATCCGGGTCTCGGCCCGGCCGGCCATCCAAAACTCCCTTAAAATGAGAGGTGAAGGGGCCCGTTGCCTGTGAAAATCTCTATCCTGAGAGGTCCTCGCGCCCGGCCTCGGAGGCCTCCACGAGGTGGGCCAGGGCCTGGTCCCGCTCCCCGTCCATGATCACCTCGAGGCGGCAACCCGGTGCCACGTGGTCCAGGTCGATCACCCGGAGGACCTCTTCCAGATAGGTGTATTCCGGAAGGAGCACCGGGAGGACGTTGGGAGCGCCCGCCAGGAACCCTTCGTTGTAGATTACTCCCTCGTCGTCCGGGTAAAGCGCCAAGTATCGGATGCGTGACTCCACGAGGTCCTGGAAGAAGTGGGTCCCGAAGGAGAGATCGGGCACGTACGAGCCCTTCCGCCGGGCGACCTCCACGAGCATGGCGCTGTTGCTGATGTCCGAGTAAGTCACGCGGACCCCGAGGAGAATGTCTCCCCGGCTCCCCCAGCGTCCCGGACCCATGAGGATGAAAGAACGGTGCGGCAGGAGGGCGTTCAGCCGCCCCACGGCCTCGCCGACGGCCATCATGTCCGTTTCGGAAGCCATGGCCGCGTAGGCCGCCCCGTCCACGTACACGATGTACCGGATGCCCCGAACCTGGGCCGTCGTGACGTACTTGTTCGCCGTGAACAGGCGGCGCTCCGGGGGAACGTCCTCCGGCACGGGAAGGCGCCGTTCGTCGCCCGCCCGGCTCTGGGGCCTGCACTGGACCATGTACAGGTTTCGACCGTCGTGGGCGAACTCCACGTCCACCGGCCCCCCCATGGCCTGTTCGAGGAGGGTCATCATGGCCCGCATCTGCTTGAGAAAAAGGGTTCCCTCGAAGAGGCCCGCGAAGGTGATGACGAGGTCCTCCGGGCGGAAATCCAGCAGCCGGCCGGCGGGCTTGCGGAGGGTGCCGTCCTCGGAGAAGGAGACGACCTTCTCCAGAAGGGGATACGCGTCGCCCACTTCCCGGAGCAGATCCTGAAAGTCGACGGACTCGAAGCGTCCGGATTCGAGGTTGATGACGTCCACCTTTTTTTGGGCGTACCGGATGGCCTGGCTCACGTCGGCGTTTACGCGGAGGCCGGGCTGTCCGGGGCTGATCAGGGTGGGGTAGTCGTCGCCCACGCGGTCCACGGCCCGGGTTCCCAGGCCCGCCACGATGCGGAGGATGCCGTCTTCCCGCTTGAGGCGCGGGGACCATCGGAACTCGTTGTGGCTGAAGGCGACGCCCGCGAAGGCGGGAAGGTAGTACTTCCCACAGGGCACGCCGACCACCCGCTGGATCAGGATTCCCATCTCCTCCATGAAGTCCAACAGGCCGCGCTCCCGCCTGTACTGGATCGGGTCCGGGCCGAGGACCGAGGCGTACACCTCGGCGATGGCGTCCTGGAGGGCCGAGAGCCTCTGCTCGGGGCTCCCGATGTTCGCCAGGAACAGGCTCCGGTACTTCCCCGAAAACGCCGTGCCCTCGCTGTCTTCGAGGAGGCTCGAGGATCGGACGATGAGGGGGCCTTCCCCGAGTTCGTCCAACGCCACCTTGAGCTGGGTCGTGAGTTCGGGAGGAAAGAAGGAGTGCTTGAAGACCTGCTCGAGGTAGGGGTAGCTTCGGCGGACCTCGGCGGGGGGGCTGTACTTGAAGGATTGGGTATCCTCCAGGGAGTTGTGCTTGACGAACTCGAAGAGCCCGTCCGAGGCCAGGAACCAGGCCCTCGGGAACCGGATGCTCTCCACGAGCGGATCCCCCGCGCCTTTCTGGCGCAGGATCTGTTCGGCCAGCAGGAGCCCCGAGGCCTTTCCGCCCAATTTCCCCGTGCTTCGGGCCGGGCCGATCACCCTCCGGAGGAGGCGGGCGAACATGGAAATGCCCAGGTACTCCTTCGCCACCCGGATGAAGGGCAGCCTCTCCGTGAGAAAGCGCCTCGTCAGGGCCACTCGGACGTTGAGGGCGTCGGTGGCCGAGAGGGCCTCTTCGCCCTCTCGGGAGGCTTCGTCGATCCGCTCCACGATGTCCGCGATCTGGGGCAGGGTCAGGTCTTTCTGTTCCGTCGCGAGAGCGAGAAACCCGACGTGGTCCTGCCGGATCCACTTCTTGACCAAAGCCGTGATCTCGTCGTGGGACAGGATGACGCTGGCCACCGCGAGCAGGTCGTCGAAAACGCCCTCGAAGGCCGAAACGTCACGCTTCTGGAGGGGCTGGTTGGAGCCCCAGGACTCGCGGTCCCTCTCCACTCCCGAACCCGGGTCGAAGCGCGCGATGAGTTCGTTGACGGCGGGGGCTCCCACGTTGGACAGGTAGTTCAGGAATTTCCTCAGGAGCCTCTTCCAGAGGTTGGGATCCGTTTCCCGGAGGAGATCGAGGATGATCTGCCATTCGGGACGGGGCCCCGCCGCCGGCACGCTGGAAGGCGTTTCCTGCGAAAGGGTGGAGAAAGCCTTGGCGATCTTGAGCGCCGCGACGCGGACCAGCTTCTTCTCCTCCAGGTGGAAGGCCCGGTCCCGGTGGACCTCATCCGGAACGGACAGGTAGGCCACCTCCAAGGTCCCGTGGCCCACTCCCTCGATGGGAAGGGGCTCCCGGAGGACCCAGGCGGTCTGACGGAACCCGGGGGAGGAGAAGGTCTCTCCCCGGTAGGAAATTCTCACTTCCACGGACTCCGGAAAGCGGAATCCGGCCGGCAGGATCTCGTGGACGCGGGCCGCCAGGCGGGCGACGTCGAGGCCGGGCTCCCCGAGGGCCCGGGACAGGGCGAACAGGCATCGCAGTTCCTTGCTTCTCGCCACAACCTCGGGTAGGGGACCCTCGCCGTTGACATACGACCGGTCGGACATGGAACCTCCCACGGAACGATCCTCGGGTCCCATGATGCCATACCCGCGGGCCGGATCGGGCGGGACCATGAGAAAAGGCGGCCCGGCTATGCCGCCGGGCCGCCTGTCTAGCCTAACTCCGGATTCCGGAATTCGAAATCCGAAATTCGAAATTCGAAATTCGAAATCCCGTTACACCCAGCCGCGGAGCTTGCAGGCCTGGGCCACGCGCTGGATGGCGATCATGTAGGCCGCGTCGCGCATGAACTCCTTCTTGTCGCGCGCCAGCTTGGAGACGGCCTTGAAGGCCGAGGTCATCTTCTGGTCGAGCTTGGAGAGGACCTCTTCCTTTTCCCAGAAGTAGTTCATGTTGCACTGGACCTGCTCGAAATAGGAGCAGGTCACGCCGCCGGCGTTGGCCAGGAAGTCGGGGATCACGAAGATGCCCCGCTTCTTGATGACGGCGTCGGCCTCGGGGGTCGTGGGCCCGTTGGCGCCTTCGGCGATGATCTTGACCGAGTCCTTGATGCGGTTCACGTTGTCGCCGTTGATCATGTTCTCCTGGGCCGCAGGGACGAGAACGGTGACCTCCTGGTCGATCCAGGCGTCCCCGGGGAGCTGTTCCCAGCCGTAGGACTTGGCCTTGGCCTGGTCGATGGTGCCGAACTTGTCCACGGCGGCCATGAGCTTGTCAAAGGCGATCCCGTCCTTGCACTTGTAGGTGTAGGCCTTCTTCTCTTTCTGGTCCCAGCAGGAGATGGCGATGACCTTACCGCCGTACTGGCTGAAGAGGTCGAGGGTGTACTGGGCCACGTTGCCGGAGCCCTGGATGGACGCCGTGGCGCCCTTGATGTCGATTCCGAGTTCCTTCATGGCCTCGCGGATGCAGTAGACCACGCCGTATCCGGTGGCCTCGGTGCGGCCCAGGGACCCGCCCATGCCCACGGGCTTGCCGGTGATGAAGCCGGGCAGCTTCTCCCCCCGGATCTTCTCGAGTTCGTCCATCATCCAGAGCATGTGCTGGCCGTGGGTCATGACGTCCGGCGCCGGCACGTCCTGAACGGGGCCCACGTTTCGGGCGACCTGGCGGACCCATCCGCGGCAGATCCCTTCCTGCTCGCGATCGGAAAGGTCCGGCGGGTTGCAGATGACGCCGCCCTTGCCGCCGCCGAGAGGGATGTCCACCACCGCGCACTTCCACGTCATCCAGGTGGCGAGGGCCCGCACCGTGTCCACGGTCTCGTGGGGGTGAAAGCGGATGCCGCCCTTGCACGGGCCCCTCGCGTCGCTGTGCTGGACGCGGAACCCGCGGAAGACTTTGTACGATCCGTCATCCATGCGGACGGGGATCAGGAAGTGATACTCGCGGAGGGGATTCCGCAGGAGGTCGCGCGTGCCCTGGTCCAGGCCGAGTTTCTCCGCCACCGCGTCGAACTGCTGCTGGGCCATCTCAAAGGGATTGAAAGGCTTCTTTTCCATCAGAACTCACCTCGCTCGTCGAGGGCGCCGGCTCACGTCGGCCCGCCCAAAGACAGGGACTCTAGCAGGGGGGGCTGCGGAGTGTCAACGCGGGAGGGCCTGTCCGCCGGGCCTGGGGCCTTTTCCCGCACCTTATCGGCCCAGGCCTCCCGCGGGGTGTACAATGCCTCCGTCACGGAGGGCCTCATGGCGGCGGTCGTCTATTTTCTGACCTCACGCTCCGTCGGGAACCGTTCGGTTCTGGAGGGCATTCCCCGCCTGTACGCGGAAGCGGGGGAGGGGACCGTGAGGGAGGGAGACCTGGTGGCCATCAAGGTGCATGTGGGCCAACCGGGCACGACGCGCTTCCTTCGTCCCCAGTTCGTCCGGGCCGTGGTGGAGGAGGTCCGCCGGCGAGGAGGGCGGCCCTTCCTCACGGATTCGAACACCCTTTACCGGGGCCCGCGGGACAACGCCGTGGACCACGCCCTCGCCGCCCACGCCCACGGATACGACATTCATGGAACGGGGGCCCCCTTCCTGGCGGCCGACGGGCTCACGTCCAAGGAATTCGTGGAAGTTCCCGTACACCTGAAGCATTTCCGGTCCGTTCGATACGGGGCCGCGGCCCACCACGCCGACTCCCTCGTGGTCCTGACGCACTTCAAGGGGCACATGGCGTCCGGGTACGGCGGCGCCGTGAAGAACGTCGGCATGGGACTCGGCAGCCGGGCCGCCAAGCAGCAGATGCACGGAAACGTCAAGCCGTCCTACGAGGAACCCGAAAAGTGCACCTTGTGCGGGACCTGCGCGTCCGTCTGCCCCGCCGGGGCGGTGGAGGCGGAGGAGGCCCTCATGCGCTTCGACTGGCACCTTTGCCAGGGGTGCGGGGACTGCATCGTCCACTGCCCTCAGGGGGCCCTCCGAATCCAGTGGGACTCGGCTCCGGAGATCCTGGGCGAGAAGATGGCCGAGGTGGCCTTCGGCGTGCTGAGGGCCAAGACGGGCAAGGCCCTCTTCCTGAACTTCCTCCTGGAGATGACCCCCGACTGCGATTGCCTTCCGTGGTCCGACCACCCGCTGGTTCCGGACGTGGGCATCCTGGCGTCCACGGACCCCGTGGCCATCGACCAGGCCTCGGCGGATCTCGTGGAGGCGGCGCCCGGACTCCCCAACACGAGGCTGAGGAGGGCCTACGAGCCGGGGTCCGACAAGTTCCGGGATCTCCACCCGTCGGTGGACTGGCAGGCCCAGCTCGCCTACGCCGAGTCCCTCGGATTGGGCACGCGGGAGTACCGCCTCATGGATGTGCTGAGGGGATGCCCGCTGTCTCCCGAGGAGGCCCTTCTGTCTCCCGCGGGCCGGAAGGGGGAAGAGGCGTGACGCGGGACCGCCTGGACCTCCTTCGGCGCCTCTACCGCCATGCCAAGGCCACGGGCTTCGGCCAGGATTCGGAGGCGAGCCGCCGGGAATTCGAGGACCTCTTCTCCACCCTCGCTGCGTCCCTGAAAAGGGAGAACGCGGTGGGGTCCGGTTCCACGGGCGAATTGATCCTGCACACGGATGGGGGGAGCCGGGGCAATCCGGGGCCCGCCGGCGCGGGGGGCGTCCTCCTCGATGCGGAGGGAGGCCGCGTGGAGGACTTCGCCCTCCCCCTGGGCGTGGCCACCAACAACGAGGCCGAGTACCACGCCCTCATCGAAGGCCTCAAGCGGGCCAAGGCGAGGCGGCCCTCCCGCCTCGTGGTGCGCGCCGACAGCCTCCTCGTGATCCAGCAGATGCGAGGGGCATGGCGCATCAAGGACCGGAAGCTGGTGAAGCTCCACCTCGAGGCGAGGCGCCACCTCCCGAGCTGTCCCGTCGTCTTCGAGCACGTGCCCCGCGAAAAGAACGTGGAGGCCGACCGCCTCGCCAACCTCGCCATGGACCAGCAGGCCGGGAGCGAGGGGAGCGAGAGCGCCTGATCAGTCAGGGCGCGCCTGGCCCGGGTTCCGACAGCCGAATCACCACGGGAGCGCTGGGCACCTCGAAAGAAAGGGACAGGTCGTAAGTCGCCGTTCGGCCATCGGCCGTCCGCGCAGAAAGCACGATCGCGCCTTCTCCCAGCCCGGCCAATTCGAAACGCCCGGATGCATCGGTTCGGGTCGTGAAACCGGGGAAGGTGCCTTGTCCTGAGTACCCGGCGTGGATTACGGCGGAGGACACTGGGGCCCCCTCCGAATCGACCACGCTTCCCGTGACGGTTCTGCCTTGGAAATTCCACTGAGCGGCGGCCGGGGAGCCCTCGGGGACCACGACGTTTTGCAGATACCGCATTCCTCCCAGGGATAGGAGGGCTTGGGCCGGCCCCGGCCTTACTCCTTGAAGCACGAGGCGGCCGGCCTGATCCGCGTTCCCTCGGACTTGACCCGGCGGCAAACCCAGCGTAACGCTCCCCCCTTCTCCGAAAACCTGCAGGATTCCTTGAAAGGGGAAGGGACTGGATGGCCTGATTACCAGATACCCTTCCGAGGCGGGCACTCCCTCAATGCTGAGCAGAAGTTCGAGTGTGGTGCCTTCGAGGGGAATTTGGATCTCTTTTTCTTCGCCCTCCGCCAGAGAAACAGGGAGGCTCGTTTTGGGTGTCGCATGGAGAGGTTCGAAGACGGAGATCAAGAGGACGCCTGGCGTCACTTGGTCAAAGCGAAAGGTGCCATCCTCCGCGAGCCAAGCCACTTTGGGCTTTATGTCGAAGGGTCCGTCGCTGAGGGAGACCCGATAGCCCTCAAGAGGAAAGGACCCGGTCGAAAGCACAACCCCTCCCAATGCGGCGGGACGCCGAAGAACGATGTCCCCAAGGTGAATGTCCTCTCGGCCGACGGTAATCGGACCATGTCGAAGAGTCCAACCCGCCCAATGCGCCTCCAGAAAGAACGAACCCTTGCCGATGCCCGCAAAGCGGAAGATCCCCTTGTCGCCCGTGGAAGTTTGACGGGATTTCCACGGACGCTCCGCGAGCGCATCCTTGAAGTCCTGTGCGAGCCGGAGAGTCAAGGGCACCCCCGGAGGCACCGTGTCGCCCTCCGGGAAGACCAGCCGTCCCTCCAACACGGGATTTTCCCTTAAGAGGAGGGTCCCCACGTCCGCGACTTGCCGATCGAGCAAATGAACGTCCACGGCATCCGCGATCCCTTCGGAGGAAGCGAAGGTCAGCCGGTAATCCCCCCCTTCCAGTCCGGATACGCGAAATGTGCCGTCGTCCTGAGTGGAAATCGTCATGATGGGGCCTTGTGAGCTGTCCCCGGACAAGGCCTCGCAGACCCCACGAGTCCCGCCGACGGGTTGAAGATCCTCTTCCCGCGCCACTCGCCCCGAAATCTGAGCTCCCTGACTGAGCCGCACATGAACGAGAGGCGTCCTCCGGGGGTCAATGGGGGGGGTGTCCTCCTCGAGAAAACCGTCCTTGTGGACGGTGAAACGGTACGGAACGCGCGCGGGAGAAAGATCCTTCAGGGAAACCGATCCGTCGTTTTCTGCTGCCAATCGAATCCGCCTTCCGTCCTCCTTCCAGGTCAGGATCGCTCCGGGAAGGGCGCGGTCGGTCTCGTCTGTGACACGAACAAGAAGAGAGATGGCCTTTTCCAAAGCGATTTGCAGCGTCTCCGGTTCGGGATGTCGCTCCAGGTAGACGCTCTGCGTGGCGTAGCCAGGACAACGGACTTCCAGCCGGCAAGGGTAAACGGGCGGGGCGACCTCCGCGGCATGGCGAGAAAAGCGCACCTCGAATTGTTGCACTGAGGAAGGAAACCCCGGCAAAGCGAAGACACAGTCACCCTGAACTTCGACGGCTTGGGTGGAGGGGGTCCATCCCGCTAGTTTGACGGAGAACGCCTGGGTCGGAGAAAGACGGACGCGGCTTCCCGAGGGGCGAACCGCGACCGTTCCGAGAGCCAGGCCTGGCGCCCATACAAAGACCGCGTTCGGGCGTGCGCCATTGGGAAGGAGAAGAAGACCCGTGTTGTCCGTGGCCCAGCCCGAGACCTCCTTTGCGCCGGGCTTCAGAAGGGCAAAGGGGTCACTCTCCAGGGCCGAGGTGGGCACGACGACCCTTGCCCCGCTGACGTCCCTGCCCCAGGTGTCCTGGACCTTGATCCAGTACCCCTGGGTGCGGCGAGTCTTCAGGACGATTTCCCATTCGCCGGGTGAGGCGGTTCGCTTCGCGGGCAACCAAGTCGGGTCTTCAATCCACACATCAAGCGACTGTCCGGGAAGGCGCCACAGGACAGCCGACCCATCCGCGCTCGTGAACACACGTCCCATGGGCTCTGGCAGATTCGGCGAGTCGGATGGCCTGAACTCGATCAGAAGATTCGAAAGGGGCGCCAGATCCTCCCCGACCACCCGCACTTCAAGAGGGAGCGAATCCCTTGCCAGGGCTTCGGGCACCGAGCCCTTCCCGACCGACAGAAAAGGCCGGCCTTCCCTCCAGAGAAGGGCGTCGAAGGCCTGGGGCTTATGAAGATCCCCAGGTGCCGCCAGGATGGCTGGTCCTCCCCCGTTGGCGGGAGCGATCCACCAAGAAGCCGCGTCTTCGGCGTTCGCATTGATAAGAGCAAGGGGGAGAAGCAAGCCCGCAAAGATCCACAAGACAGCCTTTCTCATGCCCGACCCGTCCTCAAAAGGCGTGGAGAGAGGCCACCAGGGCCCCGGCCATCTCCTGGTCGCGAGCGACCGGGGAAATTCGGATCTGGAGCACCCGCCGCGGGGGGAACCCGCCCGCCTTGTCCCAGACGGCGAGCATCGGAAGCTGATCACGGCTAAGTTCGTGAAGTGTCGAGAAGGCGGCTTCAGGATCCTGAAACCCGCACCCGTTCAAAATACTGTGGGTCTTGAAAAACGAGCTGGCATCCGGGTGCTGTCCTTCCAGGACCACCCCCAGGAAGCACGGCAGGTTTTCCCTTCTGATGGCCGAGGATGCGGCGCGGTAGGCTCCCGTCCAGGAACACGCGCAATCGCCCGCATCCACAATGAGGAGTGCGTAGAAGCGTTGGTCCGAAGCGCCGAACACTTCACGCACCACATCTTTATCCCAAGGGGACGCCGTACTATGCCTGCACCCGATGGCGAAGGCAAATGACCACAAGATTGCGAAGGAAAGGACCGATGAGATCACGATCCCATTCGAACGTCGGACACCCATAGTTTCCATGACCTCGTTTCTCCCGCCACCCGCACCAAGAGCCACCAAATACGGCCCTGGTCGTCGCTGGCTGTCACGATCGTGTCGTCCTGGGTGATGCCCCAAGGAAGGGTAACCGGACTCTCTCCGGCGGAACGAAGATCGGTGTCCAGCCAGCGGACGACCAGCTGTGGGCCGCCGGGTCTTGGTAAGAACCAAACGATGCCCAGGTAGTCCTTCCATGGAGTCAGCCCGACAATATGAGGGGTCTTCGCGCAAAGGGCCGCCCTGGCCGCGGGGCTCATGGAAGAAAGGGCGGGCGCGGACAGATCGGGCAATTCCAAAGTGCCGACACCATGGATTCTTCGTCTCTTGAATCCTTCATCCAAGATAGAAACGCGGCCGTCCACGGCGCTGAGCACTGCATAGCCGTGTCCCTTCCAGTACGTCGAGAAACCTGAACCGAAGGGAAGAAGCGAGAGCGCACCGCGCTTGGAACCCGGAACGGCGATTCGGTCCAAGATCTCGGGGGTGGGATCGCTCCAGGTCCTGCTGAAGAGGATCAATGCCTCGACGGGCTCCTCCGCAGGGGGAGGCTGCCTCTCAAACCCATGGCCAATAAACAAAATCCTGGACTTGGAGATCTGAAAACCGAAGAAAGGGTTGCAGAGATACACGTCCGGAATGCGGGCCACAAACTTCCCCGTTTGTTCTTGAAATACTTGAACTTCTCGGTTTTGGTCGGCCACGGCCAACAGGCCGTCGCCAACGGAAATGGTCCCCGGCTGGGAGAACTTGCCGTCTCCCCTGCCAGGTCCACCGATGCGTCCCAACACCTTTCCCGAAGCGTCGATTCGAAGCGCCGAGCAGCCCAGGGCGTCCAGCATCCAAATCCCTCCACTACCGGAAGGAACCAAGGAAACGGGAAACTCTGGCGGAGGGTGTACCTCCACGGCGCGAGGGCTCGAAATCGACGGAGTCTTCGGTCTCGCGTAGCCGGGGACCAAAGCGATGCCCACCAGGAAAGTGCTCAGAGCGACCTCGCGAATCATCCTTCATCACCCCCTGAAAAAGGGAGGAGCGGAGGAGACATCGTGAATCGTTCCCCTCCGCCCCTCCTGCAACACTACGGGAAGACCTGCGCGCAATCCGATGGAACGTCGGCTGCGCACCAACCGCCGTAGATTGTGCCTTCGTACCAAGTGCCGATGTACGTGTCTCTGGGTCTCATGGCCCACAGCCAGATCGAGCAGCAGACCCACAATGCCACGCTTATGGATACCCTGCGGATCGTCTTCTTGCTCACGGCACTCACCCTCCTGGCGTCCCTGAAGGTCTTATGGAGACACACACTCCCGGTTCGCCACGCCTCCAAAGCCGGGGAGGAGGGGCCTCTCCCGAGGGCCTACCCGGCCATCCTCCTGAAGCCACGCCCCGGATGACCCCGAGGGAACCGCTTCTCCTGCCCTTTTCAGGGCAAGAATTTACCCCCCACCCCCTCCTGTCAAGAGGGTGCTGGGCGCGGCACGAGGGTGCGCCTACGGCCTGGAAAAAGAAAGGCGATCGTAGTAGCCTTGCCTCGGAGTACACCAGGTGCCGGGCGAGAGCGACTTTCCGAAGGACATGGCCCGCATGCAGCGCCTCTTCGAGGTGGTGCGGCACCAGTACGATCTGTTCTTCGCGGGCGGGGCCAAGGACCCGCCCACGGCGGAGCACCGCGAGCTCGACCGCCTGACCCGCGCCTACGCGGCATCGGGCCTGAGCAAGATCGCCCAGCAATTCCTCTTCCAGAGCTTCATGAACAAGTACATCCTCCACAACGAGCAATGGAACAAATGGCTGAGGGCCAGGGAGGACGGGCTGGTGAAGGATCCGCGGCTGGCGGGCTCCATCAGCCGGGCCAAGAAGGACTTGCAGGATCTGGAGCTGGCGCGCCCCCAACCCGCCCCACGGAAGGCCCCGCCCGCGGCGGCCCCCAAGGCGGCCCCTCCGGCCGACCCCCTCCGGAGTCTGTTCGAGGAATTCATTCGGGCCAGGATCGACGCGGGGGAGCTCCCCCAGACCGATTTCAAGGCCTTCGAGGCCCACATCCGAAAGCAGAAGGAAGCCATCGCGTCCAAGTACGGCGCCAAGGACGTGGTCTTCACGGTCTCCTCCAAGGAAGGCAAGGTCACGCTGAAGGCGAAAATCGTGAAGTGACCCCGCCGCCCCGGACCTTGACCGGCCCGCCGCCCGGGTGCTATAAAGCCCGCTGATTTTCAGCCTTTCGAAAGGGAACAGAAAGCCATGCAGCGAGAGTTCCTCTTCACCTCCGAATCGGTTACCGAGGGCCACCCCGACAAGATCGCCGACCAGATCAGCGACGGCATTCTCGACGCCATTCTCGAGAAGGACAAACAGTGCCGGGTCGCCGTGGAGACCCTCCTGAAGACCGGCTTTTGCGTGGTGGCGGGCGAGGTGACCACGTCGTGCTACGTGGAGATCCCCAAGATCGTCCGGAATACCGTGACCGGCATCGGGTACGTGGACAGCTCCATGGGCTTCGACGGCAACACGTGCGGGGTCCTGGTGGCCCTTGAGAATCAATCCCAGGACATCGCCCGGGGAGTGGACCGGAGGAGGAACCGGCGGGGCGAGCAGGGGGCCGGCGACCAGGGGATGATGTTCGGCTTCGCCTGCGACGAGACCCCCGAGCTCATGCCCGCGCCCATCACCTTCGCCCATGCGTTGACCCGCCGTTTGGCCGAGGTCCGGAAGGCGGGCGTCCTTCCGTTCCTGAGGCCCGACGGCAAGAGCCAGGTCACCGTGCGCTACGAGGGGTGGAGGCCGGTGGGCGTGGACGCCATCGTGATCTCCACGCAGCACGCCCCCGAAGCGTCCCAGAAGGACATCCGGGAGGGCGTCACGGAGGAGGTGATCCGCAAGGTCTTTCCGAAGAAACTGCTCCCGGGCGCGGACCGATTCTTCATCAACCCAACGGGGCGTTTTGTCATCGGCGGCCCCATGGGCGATTCCGGCGTGACGGGCCGCAAGATCATCGTGGACACCTACGGCGGCATGGGGCGCCACGGCGGCGGGGCCTTCTCCGGAAAGGACCCCTCCAAGGTGGACCGCTCGGCGGCCTACATGGGCCGCCACATCGCGAAGAACATCGTGGCGGCGGGCCTGGCGCGCCGGTGCGAGGTGCAGATCGCCTACGCCATCGGCATGCCGCATCCCGTCAGCGTGCTCGTGGAGACGTTCGGCACGGCCGTCGTGGCCGAGGAGCGCATCGTCGCCGCCGTGAAGGCCGTCTTCGACCTGCGTCCCGGCGAGATCATCCACTACCTCAAACTGCTCCGGCCCATCTATCGGAAGACGGCGGCTTACGGCCACTTCGGTAGGCGGGAGAAGGAATTCACCTGGGAGCGGACCGGCAAGGCCGCCGAGTTGAGGTCGCGGTGCGGCCTCCGTGGCGAGCCGAAGGGGGGAGCATGAAAGGCGACGTGAAAGACCGGGCCCTGGCGGCGAAGGGCCGCGTCCGGATCGAGTGGGCGGACCGGAACATGCCGGTGCTTGCGAAGATTCGCGAGCGGTTCGCGAAGGAAAAACCCCTGGAGGGAATCCGGGTAGGCGCCTGCCTCCATGTGACGACCGAGACCGCCAACCTGATGCGGACCCTGGCCGAGGGGGGCGCCTCCGTGGCCCTCTGCGCGAGCAACCCCCTCTCCACGCAGGACGACGTGGCCGCGAGCCTCTTGGAGGACTTCGGCGTTTCCGTCTTCGCGGTCAAGGGGGAGGACAACGCCACGTACTACCGCCACCTCGGCTCCGTCCTCGACACACGCCCCGCCATCACGATGGACGACGGAGCGGACCTCGTCTCCCTGGCCCACGGCGAGCGGCGTGAGGCCCTCGAGCACGTGGTCGCGGGCACCGAGGAGACGACCACGGGTGTCATCCGGCTGAAGAGCATGGCCAAGGCCGGGGTCCTGGGATACCCGATCATCGCGGTGAACGAGGCGATGACCAAGCACCTGTTCGACAACCGCTACGGGACGGGCCAGTCCACGATTGACGGGGTGATCCGCGCCACGAACATCCTCCTGGCGGGCTCCACCGTCGTGGTGGCGGGGTACGGGTGGTGCGGGAAGGGCGTATCCATGCGGGCCAAGGGGCTGGGCGCCCACGTGATCGTCACGGAAGTGGATCCCGTGAAGGCCCTGGAGGCCATCATGGACGGATTCACCGTGCTTCCCATGGCCGAGGCGGCGCCTCTCGGCGACCTCTTCATCACCGTGACGGGGAACAAGCACGTGATCCGGACCGAACACTTCCTCGCCATGAAGAACGGGGCCATCGTATGCAACTCGGGCCATTTCAACGTGGAGCTCCAGCTCGAGGGCGGACTCTACGAGATCGCCACGGGGCGCAGGACGCTCAGGGATTTCGTGGAGGAGTTCGACCTGCCCAACGGGCGGAGGGTCTGCGTCCTCGCCGAAGGGCGGCTCGTGAACCTGTCGGCGGCCGAGGGCCACCCCGCCGTGGTCATGGACATGTCCTTCGCCAACCAGGCCCTCTCCGCGGAGTGGATCCTCCGTCACCGCGGCGGCCTGGCCAAGGCCGTCCACGTGATCCCCGAGGAGATCGACCTGGAGATCGCCCGGATCAAACTGGGCACCCTCGGCTACCGGATGGACGTCCTCACGCCGGAGCAGGTGAAGTACCTCGCGTCCTGGCAGGAAGGGACCTAGGCCGAACGAGGGGTCCCGATGGGGGGCGCTCGGGTGCGCCCCGACCAGGACTTGCGCCGCCCGGCGGGGGACCTATACTGAGACAAAAGGGCCCGATGGGCCCGCGAGAAGGACCGCGACGGGGGGAGCGCGCACGCTCCCCCGTCCCATTTCAGGGAGGCCGGATCGAAGAGGAAGCCGGTGCGATGGGCGGGATCTTTTCGGGGTTGCGAATCGAGCGCCCGAGGAGGTGAATGCCATGGCCAGGAAAGTCGTGCACGTCGTCGGTACGGGGACCATCGGAGAGCCTCTCATCGGCCTCCTCTGCCGCATGAAAGAGCACTTCGGCTTCGAGGAGGTGACCTTCCACAAGCGGACGCCGCTTCTGGAGGACCGATCCAAGGTCACGGCCCTCCTCCAGGACGGGGCCCTGCTGGCGGCGGACCCGGAGGCCTATGAGGGCTTTCACAAGATGGGAATGGAGCCCTCCCTGACGGCCTCGGACGCCCTCCAGAGGGCCACCGTGGTCATCGATTGCACCCCGGTGGGGAACCAGAACAAGGAAAAGCTCTACCTCCCCTATGCAAAAGGCGTCAAGGGCTTTCTCGCCCAGGGCTCCGAATTCGGGTTCGGGAAGATGTACGCCCGCGGCATCAACGACAGGGCCCTGGTGCCGGGCGAGGACCGCTTCATCCAGATCGTCTCGTGCAACACCCACAACATCGCGGCGATCCTTCACGTCCTGGGCATGGAAAACGGCGAGAACCCGCAGAACCTCGGCGAGGGGAGGTTCTTGTGCATGAGGAGGGCCAACGACATCTCCCAGGAGGGTTCGTACATCCCCTCCCCCCAGGCGGGAAGGCACGAGGACGAGACCTTCGGAACCCATCACGCCCGCGACGCGTGGCACCTGTTCAAGACCCTGGGCCAGGAACTCGACATCTACTCTTCGGCCGTGAAGATCAACACCCAATACATGCACACGATCTGGTTCCAGCTCAGGGTTCGCAAACCCGTCACCCTCGAGGCTCTCATGGGGCACATCCACGCGAACCGCCGCGTCGCCGTGACCTACAAGAAATCCTCCGGGACGGTCTTCTCCTTCGGGCGGGACCACGGCTACTACGGACGGATCCTCAGCCAGACGGTCCTGCCCGTGCGATCCCTCGCCGTCTCCCGGGGGGGGACGCAGATCACGGGCTTTTGCTACACGCCGCAGGACGGGAACTCCATCCTGTCCAGCGTGGCCGCGGCCACCTGGATGATCCACCCGGAGGACGTGGAATCCCGGCTGGAGTGCCTGCGGCCGTTCATGTTCCAGGAGGTCTGAGGGGGCGCATGCCGGGTCTTTCGGAAAGCGACGAGAGGGCGTATACTGATTTCACTGGGAAGGGAGGTGGCCATGAGTGACCCCGGTATGGTCGGCGGCGCGAAGCCGTACGCGGACGAAGACAAGATCCATCTGTTCCTGGCGTATTTCGGAATCCTCGCGCTGGTTCCGTTCTTCATGTTCAAGGACAAGCGCAGCGACCCCCAGAAGGAATACGTGTACTGGCACGGCCGGGAGGGTCTGGCCTTTGCCGCGGTGGTCCTGGTTCTCTGGGTCATCGGCGTTTTCGTCTCCATCGTTCTGGGCATGGTCCTCGGGGCCGTCACCATGGGCATCGGCGGTTTCCTCACGCCCTGCATCATGTGCGGGCTCTTCATCTTCATGCTGGTCGTGAACATCATGGCCTGGATGAAGGCCTTCAAGGGCGAAAAGTGGGAGATCCCCCTGGTCCACAAGATCGCCGAGATGTTCGGTTGATCCGGGCCGCAGGGACGCGGTCCTGAGCGAGGGGCCCGCGGCGCGGGCCCCTCTTCTCGTCGGAGGACGGCATTTGTCCGGCGCGCTCGTTCTGGGTCTGGATACGTGCACGAGGTGGCTCCACGTGGCCCTCGTGGGGGGGGACGGCCGGTTGCTGGCCAGCCACGGGGAGGAGGTGCGCACCCACACGACGAGGGTCCTGGCCTCGATGGATCGGGTATTGCGCCAGGCGGGGAGGGACAGGGGCGAGCTGGCGGGCCTCGGGATCGTCACGGGGCCCGGCTCCTTCACGGGGCTCCGGGTGGGGATCTCCACGGCCCTCGGGCTCCAGTCGGCCCTGGCTTTGCCGGTTTTCGGGATGGGGAGCCTGGAGGCCCTAGCCCGCGCCGTCGCCTGGGAGGGAGACGGGCTGGCTCTCCTGGATGCGCGGCGGAGCGAGGTCTACGTTCAGGGGTTCCGGCGCGCGGGCGCCGCCGTGAGCGCCCTGGGACCCCCGCTGGCCCTATCGCCCGCCGATGCGGCGGAGAGGGCGGCCAGCGCCGCCTGGGCCGTGGGGGACGGGGTACCTCTCGTGGGGGGCTGGAAGGCCTCCTGCCGCCTCCTCGCCGAGGTTCCCAACCTGGCCGTCCCGGCCGCCGTCCATGCCTGGGAAGCCCTTCTGGAGGGTCGTAGGAGAGAGCCCCTGGCGCCCCTGTACGTGCGGGCCCCGGACGTTCGATCTCCAGGGTAGGGGATCGGAGCGGCGGGCACCGGGCCCCGTGCAAGGCTTCGGCGATTGGCCTATACTGGTGGTCCGAGGCCTGATGCGCTACGTCGAACCCGTCTTCCGCCCGCCATCCGAAGCCGAAAGCCTCATCCTCCAGGTGACCGTGGGGTGCAGCCACAACGCCTGTACCTTCTGCGCCATGTACCGGAACAAGGCGTACCGAGTCCGAGACCTGGCTGAAATCAGGGAGGAGGTTCGGGAGGCCGCCGCTGATTGGCCGGACTGTCCGAGGGTTTTCCTGGGCGACGGCGACGCCCTGGCCGCTCCGACGGAGCTCCTGGTGGAGGTCCTGGGGGAGCTGCGGACCGCCTTTCCCCGCCTTCGCCGGACCTCGCTCTACGCCACGCCCATGAACCTGCTCGACAAGGCGGGGAGCGAACTCCAGGTTCTGAGGGAAGCGGGCCTGGACCTCTTCTACCTGGGCATGGAATCGGGCTCCGACGACGTGCTCAGGACCGTGGGGAAGGGCGCCACGGCGGAGGAGATCGTGGACGCCGTGCGGAAGGGACGCGCCGCCGGCCTTGCGGCCTCGGTCATGGTCCTCCTGGGGCTCGGGGGAGTCGAGGGATCCGAAGCCCACGCCCGCGCCAGCGCCGAGGTGGTTTCCCTCATGCAGCCCGAGTACCTCTCGGCCCTCACGTGGTATCCGGTCCCGGAAGCCCCCCTTTTCAGGAAACTCGCCGCCGGCCGCTTCTCCCTTCCCGACGACCTCGGGATCCTGCGGGAACTGGAGATCCTCCTGCGGCACTCGGAGCTTCGAGACACGGTCTTTCGGGCCAATCACGCCTCCAACCCCTTGCCCATCGGAGGGCGCCTGTCCAGGGACCGGGACCGGCTCCTCGCCGCCGTGGCGGCGGCCAGGGCCGGGATCGTCCCCCTCCGTCCGTCCTTCTTGAGAGGAACTTGATGCCATACCGAGCGATCCTGCGAGCCGCCCTTCTTCTCGCCGCAATCCTTCCGGCGGGTGCCTGGGCGGATTCCTTTTCGGATCTCCAGTCCGCCTGCATCCGTTCCATGAAAGAACACCGCGCCGGTCCCCGGGCGATCTGCGCGTTGTATCGGGCCGAGTCCTTCGCCCACGCGGTGGACGGGGATCGGGAGTTGGAGGACGGGCTGAGGGCCCTGCTCTCGGCCTCCGATTCGGCCCCCGAGGTCAAGGCCCACGCCGCCTCGGTTCTTTCCGCCATGTTGCGGGCGCGCGGGGACTTCGAGGAGGCGGAAGCGCTGGACGCCTCGCTTGCCTTCGTCCGCGCCTGGAGCCTGCTGGGCCCCTTCGAGGACGAATCCAAGTCGGGCTTCGATGCCGCCTACCCCCCCGAGAACGACCTGCAAATGGACGTCGTGTACATGGGCAAGGTCCATCCCATCTCCTGGAGGGTTCTGCCCGTGCCGGCGCCGGGGGGCGTAGTCCCCCTGGACCAGGTCCTCGACCCCGCCGAGAAGGTCACCGGCTACGCGCTCTCCTTCGTGCGCGTCGCCTCGGACACCCCGTGCGTCCTCCGGGGCGGCTACAACGAGGCGCACAAGGTTTGGGTGGATGGGGAACTCGTGGGCTCCCGTCGGACCTACTCGGGCCGGGCCTTTGACCAGTACGCCTACGGCTGCACGCTCCGGAGGGGCTGGAACACGATCCTCGTGAAACTCTGCAACCAGGAGTCGGGGTGGAACTTCACCCTCCGCCTCACGGATCCCGATGGAAACCCCCTGGGCGGATGGGAGGCCGTTGGAGATCCTCGGCTGGTCAAGGAGAAACGCGAGGCCATTCTGGCGAAGAACGGCGCTCCGGCCGAGGGGTTCGTCTTTCGCGACCCCGAGAAGCTCCTGAAGGAGCAGGCCGACGCGGGGGATCCGGGAGCCCTGGGTGACTATGGGTACTATCTTCATCGTCTCCGCTGGCACGACCGCTCGGACCCGCGCCACATCGAGTACCTGAGGAAGGCCGCCGAGGCCCGTCCCGGAGATCCTTTGGCGTGGTTGGCCCTCGCGGACGCGGAGGAGGACCACAACGCGCGCCGCGCCGCCCTGGAGAAGGGGGTCGAGGCCAACCCCGAGCACCCCGCGCTCCTGGCGGGTCTCGCCGCCCACTACATGGACCGGAACATGCCTTTTCCGGCCCTGGAATGGCTGAGAAGGGCCCGATCCGCCGATCCGGCCAGCCCCTCCCTGGAGGCCGCGGAGGCCAGGGTCCGAATGCAGTTCGCCTCGGACGGCGCCGCGGCGGCCACGCTTCGCCGCCTTCTGAAGGACCACCCGAACTGCGCCGACGTGAGGTCGGCGGCGCTGGCGGCTCTGCGGAGGTTCGGGCCCAGGTCCGAGGAGGAGGCGCTCTCGGACCTCTTCCTGAAGGCGAGACAGGACGATCCCGGGGTCTGGGCTTCGGAGGCCGAGAGAGCCATGAACCGTGGCCGCGTGGAGGAAGGGCGCCGGCTTTTCGAGCGGGCCATGGCCCTCCATCCCCTCGACCGGGAACTTCCCGCCGCCTACGCCGCCAGGCTCCTGGAGCTGGACCTCCCGGGCGAGGCCAGGGCCCTCCTGGAACGGCTTCTGGGCTGGTGCCCCGATTGGTCCCAGGGCCACGACCTCCTGGGAGACGTCCTCGAGACCTTGGGAGACCGGGAAGGGGCCCTCGCCGCGTACAGGCAGGCCCTGATTCTGATGCCCCAGAACGAGGCGCTTAAGCGCAAGGTGGCCTTTCTGAGCCCTCGCCAGGAGGAGTTCTGGGCCTCCTATAGGGTGTCCCCGGAGGATCTTTCCCGGGATCTCGGGCCCTTCGCGGGCCAGCCCGCCGCCGTTCTCCTGGATTCGGAGGTCGTGAAGGTTCAATCCACGGGGCTGGCCTCCCGATATGTGCAACGTGTGGTGAAGATCCTCGACTCGGCCTCCGCCGAGCGGTTCCAGTCCGTGTCCGTGACTTTCGATCCCGACCGGGAGGAGGTCCAGGTCCTGGAGGCGTCCATTCAGAAAGCCGACGGGACGAGGGTCCACTCGGAAGTGATGGTGACCGATGCCCTCTCGGATCCTCAGGTCCGGCTCTATTACCGCAACCGGAACCTCGTCCTGACCTTTCCCTCCATCCAGCCCGGGGACCTGCTCTGGGTGGAATACCGGATTTCCGACGTGGGCCAGGGAAACGAGTTCGGCCAGTATTTCGGGGACTTCGTGCCCTTCGGGGAATCCCTCCCCGTTCTCACCAAGCAGTACACCCTGCTCCTTCCGTCCGGGTTCCCCCTGTATCTGCACCAGGAGCGTCTGGACGTCGCCCCCATGGTCGTTTCCGGAAGAGAGGAGAAGGTCTACCGCTGGAACGTCCGCGACCTGCCCCCCGTGGAGCGGGAGCCCGGCTCCCCCGAGTTTACGGAAACGGCCTCCTACCTCCATGTATCCACCTTCGAGGACCGGGATGCCATGGGGATCTGGTACGCGCGCTTCACCCAGGACCAGTGGGAGCCCGACGCGGAGATGCGGGCGAAGGCGGCGGAAATCATCGCGGGGCTGGATTCCGACGAGGCCAAGGTCCGGGCCGTTCACCGCTGGGTGGTCCAGCAGACGCGGTACGTGGGGCTGGAATTCGGAGTCCACGGCTACCTGCCCTACAAGGTGCGCCAGGTCTACGCGCGGCGCTTCGGAGATTGCAAGGACAAGGCCCTGCTCATGGCCGTCCTGCTCCGGCAGGCCGGCTTCGACGCGGCCATGGTGCTGGTGAGGACGCGCGACAACGGGGAGATCGCGGAAAAGCCGGCCTCCCTGGCCGTGTTCAACCACGCCATATGTTACGTCCCTGAACTGGACCTCTACCTGGACGGGACGGCCGAATATTCGGCCATGGACGAACTCCCGGACATGGACCAGGGAGTCCGGGTGCAGATCGTCTGGCCCGACGGGAGGACCCGATCGGCGCGCACCCCCGTCGCAGGTCCCGAGGCCAATACGTATCGGGCGGTCTACCGGCTGGAGATGGACCCGGCCTCGGCCGACGCCGTGGGAAGCGTCGAGGTCATGGTCCGGGGCCAGGAGTGCGCCTGGATCCGGAGCCGGTACGAAGACCCCGGGACCCTCCGGGAAGTGCTGGAACGGGACCTTTCGGGGACGTTCCCCGGCTCCAGGCTGACAGCGGCCGAATCCAGCGACATGCGGAGCCTCACTTCCCCGCTCCGGATCAAAATGGTGGGCCGGTTCGGCCAGGCCGCGCGGCCGGACGGCGCAGGAATCGTGAGCCTCCCCCTTTGGATGGGCAGGCTGGACCTCTCTTCCCGGCTGGCCACCCTCGAGCGCCGCTCCCTGCCTCTCCAGCTCGACCACGGTTGGCACCAGACGTACGACGTCACGTACGCCCTTCCCGGAGGCGCCGAGGCGATTCCCCCGCCGCCCGTGCGGCTGGAAACGGCCTTCGGGAAGGTGGAGCGGACGATCACCCGCGAGGCGGAAGGCGTCCGGGTGGTGACCACGGTGGCGGTGGCGGCGGAGCGGATCGAACCTCAGGATTACCCGGCCTTTCGGGACTTCTGCCAGCAGGTGGATCGGGTCATTCCGGAGAGGCTTCGTGTTCGCCCGAAGGGAGGCACCCCATGAGAAAAGGAGCCTTTCTTCGAAGATGGACGATCCTCGTGGCCGCCGGCTTGTGGAGTGCCGCCTTCCTGGCGGCGGAGGCCGGGGAAGGTTGGCGGATCCTCCTGGAGGGGGGGGATTTCCGAAAGGCCGAGAAGGCCTTTCGCTCCTGCGTTGAACAGGATCCTCGCGACGCCTCCTCCGCCTTCGGCCTTGCCTTCGTCCTGAGGTCCGTGGGGGAGCCCGAGAAGGCCCTCTTGGCGGCGGCGGAAGGGCTCAAGAGCGCCCCGGACCATCCCCTCGCCTTTCTCCTGGAAGACCTCTTGAGCGAGGGAGCCGCCTTCAACGAGGTCACGACCCGGCTGGTGGAGGACTCCCTTCCCGCCCTATCCTCGGCCCGATCCATGGACCCCATGGTGCGAATCAACCTCCGCTGGCTCGCCCTCAACCTGGCCTCCCGGAGGGGGGAGCCTTCGCAGAGGGCCTCGGCTCTCCGGGCGGCGGGGTTCCTGCCCGGCGCGTTCTTCACCGGTCCCCTGACGGACCGGCCCCGCACCGCCTTCACCGAAGGCCCGGCCGCCGAGCCCGACTGGAACGCCCTCGGGGGTTGGACCTACTCGTCCCTGGACAGCCCCCTGGTGCGTCCCCCCCTTCATGCCATGGCTCAGGAAAGGGATTCCCGCTACTACGCCTGCGTGCCCTTCCGGGTGTCCGCCTCGGGTAAAGCCCTATTGATGTTCAACGCGGCCCGCTCCTTCCGGGTCTTCTTGGACGGCCGGCCGCTCCTGGTCAAGGACTTCCTGAAGAGGCAGGAGAACCCCACCAACGTCCTGCGGGTGGCCCTGAAGGAGGGGCGACACCGGCTCACCCTGGAAGTGTTGGCCTCCGGCCCCGGCGACGGGGTATACGCGGCCCTTCTTGACCCCGAGGGGAATCCCCTGCCCGTGGAGTTTCTCAAGGAGCCCGGCGACCTCCCGTCCCCCGTAACCGGCTTTGTCCCGGAAGGCGAATTCGTGGATGCCTTCACCTCCGGTTTCTCCGCCTCGGATCCGAGGCGGCCGGGGTTCGCGGCCCTGTGGCACCGCTGGCGGGGAGACGTGGCGGGGGGCCGGATCCTCATGGAGAACGCCGCGGAGGATGCCGGAGGGGCCCCGATCTGGAACCTCCTCGCCGCCGAAATGTACCTCTTCGAGGCCGACGACCTGCCGCGAAAGATCGCCGAGAGCCGGGCCGAGAGGGCCGTGGACCGCGCCCTCGCCGGCGCGCCCGGCTGTCCCTCCGCCCGCTTCTTCAAGGCGCTCCTTTTGGGGGAAAGCTCCGAAGGGGACGAGGACCTGGATGTGCTGAGGGACCTGATGAAGGAGGCTCCGTCCGATCCGCGGTGGGGGCTGGCCCTCGCCCAGAAGCTCCACGCGAGAGGCTGGGACACCATGGCCCGCCGCGTGCTCGAGGAAGTGGCGGCGGGGCATCCGCAGTGCGAAAGCGTGGAATCGGCGTGGGTCTCCTTCTTTCACGACCTGGGCGACCGGGCCAGACAGAGGGAAGCCATCAAGAGGTTGGAGAAGTTGCGCCGGGCCGATCCCGAACGGGAGTCCTACCTCGAGGCAACCGGCGACCTGGCCGGGTTGCGCGCTCTCCTCGTGGAGGAGCGGGACCGGTGGGGGGATCGCGACCTGTCCTTCGCCCTTCGGATCGCGGGTGTGGACATGGAAATAGGCGATTACCCCGCCGCGCGGGCCGCGCTGGAGAAGCTCGCGGCCGACAACCCGGCGAGCGTGGGCATCGCCCTGGATCTGGCCCGGTGCGCCTTCCTGCAAGAGGACGAGGCCGGCGGGCGACAGGCCTGGAGCAACCTGAAGAAGGCCCGTCCCGAGGCCTTTCAGGTGGATCTGGCCCGCATGGCCCTGGGAGAACCCTTGCCCTTCCAGGACCGTCACCTGGACCTCGAGACGGTGCTGGCGGAAGACCGAGGCGAGGCGCCGGATCAAGCGCCTTCGTCGCTGATTCTGGACCAGCTTCTGAGCCGGATCGAGCCCGACGGGTCCTCGGTGGAGAGATACCACGGAATCTTGAGGATCAATGACAAGGAGGGGGTGGACCGGGAGGGCGAACAGCAGATCCCCGGCCAGATCCTCCTCTCCCTCCGGACCGTGAAGCCGGACGGCCGGGTCCTTGAACCGGAGCAGATTCCTGAAAAGGACACGGTGAGCCTGCAGGGGCTCGAGCCCGGGGACCTCGTGGAGTTCGAGTACATCACCCTCCGTCCGCCCAACCGGGTCAAGGAGGGGAGCTACATCACGTCCCAGGTCTTCCTCTTCCAGGACATCGAGAAGCCTTTCCACCGCACGGAGTGGACGGTCGAGTACCCCCCCGGACTCGCCATGGAGTTTCTGGAGAAGAACCTCCCGGGCCCCGGCGAGAGGGGGCTTCGCGGTCCGAACGCCTACAGCCGCTGGGCCTACCGCGACATGCCCAGGATCCCGCCCGAGCCGGACACCCCCAACAAACTCCTGTTCGTGCCGATGGTGGAGGCCGCCGGGGCCATCACCTGGAAGGACGTGGCCCTGTTCATGCGGGAGAGCATCCTCGGGACGTACCAGGTGACGCCGGAAATCGAGAGGCGCTTTCGGCAAACGACCGGCGGCCTGGAATCGAGGGAAGAGGTCTTGAAGGCGCTCTGGAAATCCTGTCTGCAGGACGTGGACGGAGAAGACGACGGGTCCTGGCAGGACCCCACCCAGACGCTCCTGACGCGCCAGGGAGGGCGGTTGCCCCTTCTTTGCGCCTACTTGACCCTGGCGGGCCTCCCCTTCGAGGTTCTTCTCGCCGAGCCGGTCCCCGACCGGGTGTCCCGAGAGAGCCTCCCCCGTTTGGGGCAGTTCAGGGTTCCGGTGGTCAAGGTCGGGCTTCCCTCGGGGGCGAAGTACCTGACCCTTTCCGGGCCCCGCCGGGATCCCTCGGTCCTCCCCTGGTTCCTTCAAGGCGCCGAGGCGTTTCCCGTAACGTCCAGGGAGCCCTGGAAGGTCGAGTCCATCCCCGCCGATTTCGGACCCTGGGAGAGGGCCTACGAACGGGAAACGCGGGAAATCCGTCCCGACGGTGATTTCCGCGTGACCTATCGGGCGGAGCTCGATCCGGACGCGAGCGAGGGAATGCGCTCGGCGCTGGCGCAGGTCCCCAAGGACCAGTGGCGAAGGGCCATCCAGATGGCGGTCTCCCATCGGTACGGGAGCGTGGACCTGGAGGACTATCACCTGGAGAACCTGGAATCCCCGGAGGGGCCCGTGGTCTGGTCCTACACGGCGGTGATTCACGGGAGCGCGGTCAAGGACGGGAACCGTCTCACGGCGGCGGACCCCCTGCCCGCGTTCCACCTGGGCAGAGCCCTTGGAAGTCTCAAGGAGAGGCAGCTTCCCCTCGCCACCGGAGGGCCGATCTTCCTTCGGCAGGAGATTGCCTTCCGCCTGCCCGAGGGGGCCGAGGCTTCTTTTCGGCCGACGGACAAGGACGTTCGCGGTCCCTTTGGAGAATACGTGTTGAGGGTTTCCAGGGAGACGAACGAGATCCGCGTCCAGAGGAGGCTCGCCGTTCCGAGCCAGGTGGTCTGGCCCGGACGCTACGCCGACCTTCTGGCGTTCCTGAAGGCCGTGGACGACGCCGAATCGGGACAACTCTCGGTCACGCTTCCGCCATGACGGGCTTTTCGCGGGGGCGGCCCTTGCATTAAACTGAGCCCACGCGTGAGGTGGACGGGGATGGGCCATCCGCTGAAGGATTTTGTCGTGCCCTTCCAGAAGGGCGACGTGGTGTTCAAAGAGGGCGATCCCGGCTCGGAGATGTTCATCGTCCAGTCCGGCATCGTCGAGATCTACCGCACCATCAATGGGGAGAAGTGCTTCCGGAGGCTCTTCGAGAAGGGCGACTTCTTCGGGGAGATGAGCCTTCTGGAGCAGGTGCCCCGCTCCGCCACCGCTGAGGTGGTGGAGGACGCCGAGATCATCGTCATCAACGGAAGCACCTTCCATCAAATGGTGCAGAGCAACATCGAGATCGCCGTCCGAATGCTCAGAAAACTCTCCGGGAGGCTCAGGGAGACCACGGACGAACTCGAGAACGCGCTGCTTCTGCAGGGCCTGACGCACGTGCCGAAACCGGCCGAACTCCCCGCGGGGGGCCCGCCGCAGGAGGACGCCGAGGCCAAGCCGCCGGTGCTGGCCCAGTTCCTCGTGGAGGGGACCCTCCGGGTCTTCAGCATTTTCAAGGACGTCTCCCTCATCGGGCGCAGGGACCCGGTCACGGGCATCGTCCCGGACGTGGACCTGACGGAGGAGGACGTGAAGCGGAGCGTGTCGCGCCGCCACGCCAAGGTCATCCACAGCAACGGCCAGTTCTACCTCGTGGAGGAGGTCGGCACCCTCAACGGCACCTTCATCGGAGGCAAGCGAATCCCGACGGGGGTGCTCACGCCCATCAAGTCGGGCATCCAGGTGGGCTTCGGGACGCTCCGGCTCAAGTTCGTCGAACGCACGGCAAAGGGGGGGATGGAATGACGGATCGACTGGTCATCGTCGGGGGCGCGCGGACGCCCATGGCGGAGTACAACGGCCACCTGGCGCACCTTTCCGCCGTGGACCTCGGGGTCCACGCTTCCAAGGCCGCCTTGGAGAAGGCTGGAGTCGGCCCCGCCGACGTGGATCACGTGATTTTCGGGAACGTCCTCCAGACGGGGAACGACGCCATCTACCTGACGCGCCACATCGGGCTCAAATCGGGGGTGCCCATCGAGGTCCCCGCACTCACCGTGAACCGCCTGTGCGGGTCCGGATTCCAATCCCTCGTGAGCGGGGCGCACCTCATCCGGATGGGGGAGGCCGCCACGGTCCTGTGCGGGGGCACCGAGAGCATGAGCAACGCGCCCTTCGTCGTGAGGGGCCTCCGGCAAGGATTGAGGCTCGGCCATGCCCCGCTGGTGGACACCCTCATGGAATCCCTCCGAGACCCTTACTGCGACCTGCCCATGGCGGTGACGGCCGAAAACCTGGCCCAGCGGTACGGGATCACGCGCGAGGAGCAGGACGAACTCGCCCTCCGGTCCCAGCAGGCGGCGGAAGCCGCCTTCCGAGCGGGACGCTTCGCCGACGAGGTGGCCCCGATCCGGCTGGAGGATCGGAAGCGGGGCGCCTACGAATTCTCGGAGGACACCCACCGGAAGCCCGACACCACCCTCGAGGCCCTGGCCAAGCTCCGGCCGGTCTTCCGCAAGGACGGCACGGTGACGGGTGGAAACGCCTCGGGAATCGTGGACGGGGCCGCGGCCGTCATCCTGTGCAAGGAGTCGACGGCCCGAGAAAAGGGCTGGCACGCGCTGGGATACCTTCGGGCGTGGTCCTACGCGGCTGTCCCTCCCGAAATCATGGGTTTCGGTCCCGTTCCGGCCATCGAGAAGCTCCTTTCGGCCCAGGGCCTGATGGCCAAGGACATCGACCTGTTCGAAGTGAACGAAGCCTTCGCCGCCCAGTACCTCGCCTGTGAGAAGGCGCTGGGACTGGACCGGGAGCGCACGAACGTGAACGGAGGCGCCATCGCGCTCGGACACCCCCTCGGGGCGACCGGGACGCGCCTCACCCTCACCCTTCTGTACGAGATGAGGCGGCGAGGGGCTCGCCTCGGCGTCGCCTCGGCCTGCATCGGAGGCGGGCAGGGGATGGCCCTGCTTCTGGAATCGCCCGAAGCCTGAACGAGGAGTCCTGAATGGAACTGACGAACCTGTCCTACGAAGCCTCCGACCACATCGCCGTGGTCACGGTGAACCGCCCCGACAAGCTGAACGCCCTCAACCGGGAGACGCTGAAGGAGCTGGCCCTGGTGCTCGCCCAGGCGGAGGAGGACGCCTCGGTGAAAGCCCTCATCGTGACGGGCGCGGGGGAAAAGGCCTTCGTGGCCGGCGCGGACATCGCCGAAATCGCCTCCCTCGACGCCCAGGCGGGGAGGAACTTCGCCCTCTTCGGGCAGAACCTCTTCCGCTCCATCGAGATCTTTCCGAAGCCGGTGATCGCGGCGGTGAACGGGTTCGCCCTCGGAGGAGGGTGCGAGCTGGCCATGGCCTGCCACCTGCGGGTGGCCTCGGAGAACGCCCGGTTCGGCCAGCCCGAGGTGAACCTTGGCGTGATCCCGGGATACGGAGGGACCCAGCGGCTTCCCCGGCTCATCGGCAAGGGGCCCGCCCTGGAGCTCCTTCTCACGGGGGACATGATCACGGCCCAGAGGGCCTTCGAACTGGGCCTGGTGAACGCCGTGGTGCCGCCGGGGCAGTCCGTGGGAAAGGCCCGCGAAATGGCCTCCAAGATGATCCAGAAGGGCCCCCTCGCCCTTCGGGCCTGCCTGGAAGCGGTCCAGACGGGGCTCGACATGCCCGTGGAGGAGGGCTGCTACCTGGAGGCCACCCTCTTCGGGTTGTGCTGCGCTTCCGAGGACATGAAGGAGGGGACCTCGGCGTTTCTTCAAAAGAGGAAGGCCGAGTTCAAGGGCCGATGAGGCGCGGCCGGATCCAGGGGATGGCATGACGGCTTCCGATGCGGATTGGATCCACGACTGGAACGCGCCGGAATCGGGGACCGCGAAGGGGCCGCCGAGGACGGTCGAACTCAACGACGAGACCCTTCGGGACGGCCTCCAGAGCCCGTCCGCGAAAGCGCCTCCCCTTCAGGCCAAGCGTGACTTCCTCCACATCCTGTGCGACCTCGGGGTGACCTCGGTGGACATCGGGATGCCCGCCTCGGGCGTCCAGGCCCTGGGCGACGCGGTGCTCCTCGCCAAGGAGATCGTTCGCCACAGGCTTCCCCTCCGGCCCAACTGCGCGGCCCGGACGGTTTCAAAGGACATCCGGCCCATCATCGAGATCTCCCAGCGGGCCGGCACCGCCGTGGAGGTGGCCGCCTTCCTCGGATGCAGCGCGGCGAGGCGCCGCGTGGAAGGATGGGACATCGCCCATCTCCTGAAGCTCACGCGGGATTCCGTTTCCCTGGCCGTTCGGGCGGGGCTTCCGGTCATGTTCGTCACGGAGGATACGACGCGGACCCATCCGGACATCTTGAGCGAACTCTACCGCGCCGCCATCGAGAGCGGGGCGAGGAGGATCTGCGCCGCAGACACCGTCGGCCACGCCACGCCTCAGGGTGCGGAACGTCTGCTGGCGTTTCTTCGAGCCCTGGCCCGATCGAGCGGCGAGGACGTCGCCGTGGACTGGCACGGCCACATGGACCGCGGGCTCGGCCTCGTGTGCACCCTGGCCGCGTGGAGCGCAGGCGCCGACCGCCTTCACGGCTCCGCCTTGGGTCTGGGCGAGCGCGTCGGGAACGCGCCCCTGGACCTCGTGATCCTGAACCTCAAGCTCATGGGCGGGTGGCCGCGGGACGTGGCCCGGCTCACCGATTACGTGGCGTGGACCTCCCGGTGGACGGGCATTCCCATTCCCTGGAATTACCCCGTATTCGGCCAGGACGCTTTCCGGACCGGGACGGGCGTGCACGCCTCCGCGCTCCTCAAGGCTCGCCAGATGGGGGACGCCCGCCTCGAGGACCTCATGTATTCCGCGGTCCCCGCCTCGTGGGTGGGCCGCCGGCAGACCATCGAAGTGGGCCCCATGTCGGGCGACGCCAACATCGTGGCGTGGCTCCAGGACCACCGGGAGGAGGTCAACCAGGAGCGGGTGGCGGCGATCCGCCGGCTCGCCAAGGAGTCGGACACGATGCTTTCGGACGACGATATCTTCGACCTCCTCCAGCGCCTCGAAGAGCCATGACGCCGCGGCGGACGAAGAAGGAATGGGAGTCTTTCTTGGAGGAGCTCAAGGTGGGCCTCTCCAAGATGGGCATCGATTTCCGGGAGACGACCCGCATCCGGAGCGCGGGAGCCTTGTGCCGGGTCCGGGGCCGGCGGGTGCTCATCGTCAACCGGACCCTGGAGGCGGAGGAGAAGGCGGAACTGGTTCGAAAGGAGATTCGGGGCGTGGACCTGGAGGGGCTCTTCCTGAAGCCCGAGGTGAGGGAATTCCTTGGCGGGTGATGCCCTAACGGCCATCCACATCGGGGACCTTCGGGCCGAAGCCGGAACCGCGACGCTCGTCGTGTACGGGCTGGGATCCTGCGTGGCCCTGGTTCTCTACGACCCGAAGGCGAGGGTCGGCGGCCTCGCCCACGTGCTCCTTCCCGGTCCTCGGCCGCCGCAGGACCTCCTGACGGATCTTCCCGCCAAATACGCCACCGAGGCCCTCGGGGCCCTCGTGAGCCGCATCGAAGCCCTGGGGGGCAGGCGGAGGGCGCTCCGAGCGGCCTTGGTGGGGGGGGCCAGGCTCTTCCAGGCCGAGGAGGACGTGGACAGCAACATCGGGCCCCGGAACGCGTCGGCCGCCCGCCAGGGCCTCCAGGAGGCCGCCATCCCCATCGCCGCCGAGGAAGTGGGCGGCACCCAGGGCCGCACCGTGTACTTTCACCTGCCCGACCTTCGCCTGGAGGTGAAGACCCTCCGCGGAGGCCGCTTCGAAATCCCCCTCGCTCCATGAAACGGAGGACGGGCGAGTCCGCCCAGCGCGGAGCCGCCCTCCGCGGCGCGGAGACCTTTCCCTGGAAGGCGGCCGTCGGAAGGCTTCTGGCCTGGTACCGGTCGAGCGCGCGGGACCTTCCCTGGAGGCGCGATCGGGATCCGTACCGGGTCTGGATCAGCGAGGTCATGCTCCAGCAGACCCGCGTCTCCACGGCCGGACCCTACTTCGAGCGATTTCTCCGGAGGTTTCCCACCCTAGAACACCTGGCCGAGGCGGAGACCGACGAGGTCCTGAAGGCTTGGGAGGGGCTGGGATACTACGCCCGTGCGAGGCGCCTGCCCGAGGCGGCGCGCGCGATCCGCGCGGCGGGCGGATTCCCCCGGGACGCAAAAGCCCTCTTGAGTCTCCCGGGATTCGGCCCCTACACCGCGGGCGCCGTGGCCTCCATTGCCTTCGGACTCCCCGAGCCGGTCCTGGACGGAAACGTCCGGAGGGTCTGGTGCCGCCTCTTCGCCCTCGGCGAACCCGACGGAGGGGATCTCCGGCGGAGGCTCTGGGACCTCTCGCGGCTCGCCGTCCAATCCGGACCTCCGGGCGATGTGAACCAGGCGCTCATGGAACTGGGGGCGACGGTCTGCGGGCCTCGCCGGCCGGCCTGTCCGACCTGCCCCCTCCGGAGGGAATGCGCCGCCGCGGGCGAGGGCCGCCCCGAGTCCTACCCCGTGCCGCGGGCGAGGAAGGCCCATCCCGAGTGGGCCGTGGCGGTGGCCCTGCTCTGGAGGGGGGACCGCTTTCTCGTGACCAAGCGGCCGCCCGGCGGACTCCTCGGGGGCCTCTGGGAACTTCCAGGGGGGAAGGTGGAGGAGGGTGAAAGCCCCGAGGGGGCGTTGGCGCGGGAGATCCGCGAGGAGGTGGGAGCGGACTGCGAAATCCTGGCTGGCCTTCCGGTGGTGCGCCACGCCTACAGCCACTTCAAGGTGGTCCTGCACCCCTTCGACTGCCGTCTCGCCCCCGGATCGCCCCCCCCGGCTCCTGCTGTTCCACACCGCTGGATCCTGCCGGAGGAAAGAGGGTCCCTCGCCTTTCCGGCCGCCACGAACCGGATCTTCGAGCGCCGATTCGCCGCGGAGGACCTCCGCGCGGCCGAAGAGCCGGCGTCGTTCGGGGAAGGGGAAAGGGAATGAGACCCCGGGGGACAGGCCTGGATGCACGCCCTCCGAAAAACATGCAACCTTGTTGACTTTGAAGCAAGGCGGGACGGGCGCCGCGCCGTTGGCGCGGCACGGGAGGCCTGGACTTGACCCTTCCGCGCAAGCGCGTCCGCGCTTCGGTCCCGGGCCTCCCTGGGCCCTGGGATGGCTCTGAACGCCAGGGGCCCGGAGGCTGTTCGGGTTCTCGCCCGAAGGGGTAGACTTTCGCGTGGAGGGTCCGATCCCATGAAGCCGCTAACTCTCGATGCTCCGTCCAGGGCCGCCGCCCTCGGGGCGAGCCCCCTCCTCCAGGGCCTGGCCCCGCAGGACCTGGAGTGCCTGGCCCGCATCGCCTCCGCCCGGCGCTACGAGGCGGGCGAGGTGCTCTTTCTGGCGGGGGACGAAGCCGCCGGATTCTTCCTGGTTCTGACCGGGCAGGTGAAGGTGAGCCGGTTCGGGGCGGACGGCCGGGAGCAGGTGATCCACCTCCTGGGCCCCGGCCAGCCCTGCGGCGAAGTCCCGGTCTTCGAGGGGGGGGCCTATCCGGCGACGGCATCGGCCCTCGGCCGCGTGGACAGCCTCTTCCTTGCCAGGGCGGCGTTTCTCGAACTGGCGGGCCGGCGTCCCCAGATCCTTCTCGGCATGCTGGCCATCCTTTCGCGCCGCCTTCGGGCCCTGGTGGACCTCGTGGACGACCTGTCCCTCAAGGAGGTCGCCGCCCGCCTGGCCAGGCACCTTCTGGCCCTCCAGCGGGAAGCCGGCGGCGACCGCGTCGAGCTGGAAACGGCCAAGGGCACCCTCGCGAGCCGGCTGGGCATGAGCCCCGAGACCCTCAGCCGGACCCTCGCGAAGCTCCAGCGCCAGAGGCTCATCTCCGTCGAGGGCCGCACCGTGCGCATCTTGGACCGGCCCGGGCTGGAAGGCCTGTAACGCCTCCCGCGCCGGATTGACCTGGGTCAAGGCGCCGCGCGCTCCACGGGCCTATGCTCTCCATCTTCATAGGAGAGACGGCCATGGCGGTGCGCAAGGTGGTCCATATTGACGAGGAGAAGTGCGACGGGTGCGGCGTCTGCGTGCCGTCCTGCGCGGAAGGTGCGATCCGCGTGGTGGACGGAAAGGCGCGGCTCGTGGCGGACGTCCTGTGCGACGGGCTGGGCGCGTGCCTCGGGGAGTGCCCCCGCGGAGCGATCACCGTGGAGGAGCGCGAGGCGGAAGCCTTCGACGAAAGGGCCGTGGCGGCGCACCTGGGCCGCACGGGTCCCGTCGCCGCGACATCCTTCGCGACGCCCCTTCCCCTCCATGCCCCACCGGTCCACGCGGGGGGAGGGGGATGTCCCGGTTCCCGCACGCTCTCCTTCGGAGGGCCTTCCCCCTCGGCGGCCGAGGCGCTCTCCGGCCCCGCCCCGTCGGCCCTCCGCCAGTGGCCCGTCCAGCTCCACCTCGTTTCCCCGGGGGCCCCGTACTTTCGGGAGGCCGACGTGCTCCTCGCGGCGGACTGCACGGCCTTCGCCATGGGCGACTTCCACTCCCGCTGGCTGGCCGGAAAGGCCCTGGCCGTGGCCTGTCCCAAGCTCGACCACGGCCAGGAGATCTACCTGAAAAAGCTGGTGTCCCTCATCGACGAGGCGCGGATCAACACCCTCACCGTCCTCGTGATGGAGGTCCCCTGTTGCGGCGGGCTCGTGCACCTCGCCTCCGAGGCCCTTCGGCTGGCCCGGCGCAAGGTTCCCGTGAAGCGCGTTGTGGTGGGCCTTCGGGGTGATATCCTCGATCAGGAGTGGATGTGAAGGGCAGGGCCCGTTGAGCGGAACATCCAGGGACCGGCGAATTCGGAGAGAGAATCTGGGGCGGCGGGCTTGACGGAAAACACGCAATCGGAGCTGGCGAGTCGGGCGGGAGGGGCGGCCTCGGGCGGATGGGCCGGGAGCGCGGCCCTCGTCCCCGCCGTCCTGTCCGCCTGGCTCGTGGCGGCCCACTTTCTGCGGGGGGGAAGGCTGGGGATCGCGGCGGCCTGCGCTCTCTTCCCCCTCCTGTTCCTCCTCCGGGAAGCCTGGGTGCGCCGGGTGGCGGTCGTCTTCCTCTTCCACGGGGCGGGCCTGTGGCTCTTGACGGGCCTCCGGATCGCCCACGCGCGGCAGGCGGCGGGGGAGCCCTTCCTCCGGATGGTCCTGATCCTGGGAGCCGTTTCCCTCCTGGCCGCGGGAGCGGCGGGCCTATTCTGGGTCCCCTCGCTGCGCACGCGGTTCTCCCGCGGCGCCGATTCGGCCTCCCTCTCGTCGGGGGCATTCTTTTTGACCTCTGGGCTTCTCCTCCTCCTCCACGCCAAGGCGCCCGCCGGGATGCTCCTCCTGGACCGGTTCTTTCCCGGAGGCGGCGCGCCGGAGGCGCTCCTTCTCGGGACCTACGCGGCCTTCGTGGCCGGCCGGATGAACGACCGGAAGGCCCAGCCCGTGTGGCGCAAGCGCGTCTGGACGCTCCTGTCCGTCGTGGTCCTCGGGCAGTTCGCCCTCGGCCTCGCGGGATGGGACCGCTTCTTGTTGAACGCCGAAAAGATCCACCCGCCCGTGCCGGCCCTCATCGTCGCGGCGCCGCTCTTCCGGGGGGAGGGCCTCTTCATGCCCGTTCTCTTCGGGGCGACCCTCCTCCTCGTGGGCCCCGCCTGGTGCAGTCACCTCTGTTACATCGGGGCTTGGGATTTGAGGGCCTCGACGGCGCGCAAGCGCCCCCTCGAACTCCCCGCGTGGACGAAGGGCCTGCGGTGGGGCCTCCTGGGCGCCGTGGCGGGCGCGGCCCTCCTCCTGCGCCACCTCGGCGTTCCGGGCTGGGTCGCGGCGTCGGCGGGCGTGGCCTTCGGGGCCCTGGGGGTGGTCCTCATGGTTCTCTGGTCGCGGAAAACGGGGACCATGGCCCACTGCACCGTCTTCTGCCCCATCGGCCTCCTGGCGAATCTGGGGGGACGAATCTCTCCCTTCCGGCTGAAGATCGGAGAGATGTGCACCGACTGCAACGCCTGCATGCCCGTGTGCCGGTACGGCGCCCTCACGCTCCAGGACATCGCGGCGCGTCGCGCGGGCTTTTCGTGCACCCTTTGCGGGGACTGCCTCAGCCGCTGCAAGGACGGCCAGATCGGCTATCGGTTTCCCGGCCTGTCCGCCCCGCGCGCCCGGAGCCTCTTCCTCCTCCTCGCCGTCTCCACCCACGCCGTCTTCCTCGGCGTGACCATGCTGTAAATCCCGTGATTCGCCCCTCACGCGAATTCGCGCGCCTCGAAGGACAGGGCAGCCCGCCCAAGCGCCCGCGTACCGTGGCTTCCGCCGGGGGGCCTTCGGCGGTCTACTCTCCGGCGGGAGGCTCCTGAATGGGGACTCCCAGCCCAGCGAGGACGTCCCGGGCGTTGGTGTTTCCCGGGTTCAGCCGGAGGGACTTCCTGTAGTTCAGAATGCCCTCTTCCCGCTGTCCGTCCGCGAGCAGGACTTCGCCGAGGCTGTCGTAGGCATTCCAAGAGTCGGGATACAGGTCGGCGCCGATCCGCATGGCGGCCACGGCCTGTTTCACCCTCCCCTGGCCGAGGAGCTGGTACCCCTCCAGGTTGAGTTCCGCCTCCTCCAGCGGGAGGATCCCCGGGACGCGCTTCCTCAGGTCCCGGTAGTAGGATAAGGCCTCCTCGGCGTCCCGCGTCCGGAGGAGGTGGAAGAGCCTTCCCGTCTCGAAGAAATCGCGCACGGCCTGGTTGAAGACGGCGGGCTGTTCCATGTGGACGAGGTGCCCCGAGTGCGGGACGACGAGCCTCCGCGCTCCCGGAATCTCCCGCTCCAGGACGCCCGCCTGGGCGTGGACGTCCGCGATGTCGAACTCTCCCGTCAGGATCAGGACCGGCAGGTCCAGCTCTCGAAGGTTCGGATAGGCGGTCCGGCGCGGCGGCCTCTCGAAGCGGTTCTTCTCGGGACGCCAGTTCTGGGGGTTGGCGAGGAGGAGGTCGCGGGCCTGGGCCCGCGCGTCCACGCTCTCGGGCGCGAGGAAGAAGGGGTCCGTGCCGGTCCAGTACGCCGTGGCCTCCTCGGGGCTCTGGGTTGCCCCGTAGTCCCGGCGGCCGCCGCGCAGGACGAGGTTCAGGGCGAGGGGGGCGCCGCTCACCACGACGCCTTCGAGGAGGAGGGCACGCACCTTTTCCGGGTGCTCCAGGGCGAAATCGACGGCCAGCTGGCCTCCCGAGGAGCACCCCACGAGAATGGCCCGATCGATCTCTAGCGCGTTCATGAGGGCGAAGAGGTCCGCCACGCTCGAGTAGGGGGCGGCGGGCGGGTCGGACCGCCCGAACCCCCGGCGGTCGTACCGGACGACCCGGTAGTGGGCCGCCAGTTGGGGAAACTGCCCGCACCAGCTTTCCCGGTGGAGAATCCCGTCGTGGAGGAGCAGGAGGGGCTCTCCCCGGCCGGCCGCCTCGTAGAACAGGCGGCCGTTCTCCACGGGCACGAAGCCCGATTGCACGGGCGGTTCGTCCTGAGGCGCCGGGCTCTGCGCCCGAGCCCCCGAACCCGACAGGAGCGCAAGACCCGCAAGGACGGCACACAGCGTTGACCATCGCACCATGGCAGACCCCCTCGATGAGGCCGCGGGTCCCTGCCGGCGGCGGGAGCGCGGAGGCGCGCTCGCCGCCCACCTGGACTGGCTCCGGACGGAGGGGACCCGTCTCTTTGGGCTCTTACGAGAAGGGGGAGGGCGGGGTTGCGGTCGGGGGGCGCCGGCTCCTCTTCGGGGGATCGCCGGCCTCCCCCCGCCCGAGCCTGAATCAGCGGCCGGGCCTGGGACGGACCCGCATGGAGCCGTCCTGGGCGGTGAGGACCTCGACTTCCTCTCCGGGCGTGAAGGTCTCGCCTGGAGCCTGTTCCTGGACGATGGCGTACAGGGGGCCCGAATCGAGGCGCACCACGATTTCGAGGCCCTGGCGGGTGGTGGCGTCCTGCTCGATGGCGGAGCCCGCGAGGCCGCCGAGAATGGCCCCCGCCACCGTCGCCATGGCCTGGCCCGCGCCGCCGCCCACGCCGGACCCGACGGTGGCGCCCGCCACCGCGCCGGCGAGACCGCCGAGCCCCGAGCGGGTCCCTTCGATCTTCACCAGGCGGACGCTGTCCACGACCCCGCGCTGGACGGTCATGGGAAGACGGGCGTCCGAGCGCCCGTAAGCCTGTCCCGACAGGCTGGCCACGCAGGCGGCGGTGGAGGCAAGCAGAGCGAGTAATCCCAAGACGGCTGTCGTGCGACGCATCGGGTCACCTCCGGGAACCGAGAACGCCCGATTGCTTCCCGGCGCGCGGTTCCATCGCTTTAACTATAACGCCGGAGCGGACCGGAAAAACGTGAGCCGGGCCACACGCCGATGGGTCAGGGCCTGTCAAGGCGCGGAGATCACGCGCACGTCGCCCGATCCCGTGTCCACGCGCAGGTCCGCGGAGCCCGCCCCTCCGGACAAGGCGAAGGACTTTCCCTGCTCGTCGGCCGTTCCCGGAAAGTCGCACCGCACTTTCCCCGAGCTCGTTTCGATTTCGCCGCCGAGGCGGGAGTTCTTCGGAAAGGTCAGGAAGACGTCGCCCGACCCCGTGTCGGCCACGATTCGAACGGCCCCGGGGACCTTGCTCCAGACGGCTTCCACGTCGCCGGAGCCGGTGTCGAAGGTGGCCCGGCCCACGAGGCCCTCGGCGCGGATGGAGCCGGAGCCGGTGTCGCCGCGGAATTCCGAGGCCTCTCCATGGAATTCCACGTCCCCAGAGCCCGTGTCGACGGCCACCCGGCCCGCCGGAGCGGACAAGCGGACCACCACGCGGCCCGAGCCCACGTCGGCCTCCAGGTTCTTGCACGAGCCCTCGACCCGCACGTCCCCGGAGCCCGTGTCCACGGTGAGGTCCCGGTCCGGGTTCTCGCCCTTGAGGGTGATCTCGCCCGAACCCGTGTCCAGGTTCAGGTCCATTCCGGGGGGCAGGACCACCACCACCGAACCGGACCCGTTGAAAAAGCCCACGTGCATGGAGGACTTGGGGCGGCACCGGACGAGGAGCGTGTCGCCCGACTCCTGGAAGACCGGCGCGTAGGCCGCCAGGGCCTCCTCCGCGTCCGAGGGCCAGGAGGTCAGCTCGGCGTCCACCACGACGGCCACCTCCGTTGCGCCCTCCTTGATCGTGACGGAGACGTCGTGGAAGGAGGCCTCCACCTTGAAGGCGCCCCCGGGCTTGGGAGCGAAGCGGTGCTCCTTGTGAAGCTTGGCCGTTCCGGCCAGCGTGGAGAGGGCCATCAGGAATCCCGAAATGGCGACGAGTAGCGCGCGCGTTTTCATGGACGTTGTCTCCCTCGCGCGAAGCGCCGCCAGGTCCATCGCCCGGCGGCCTTCGGATGTTGCATTAGACGCAGGTGCGGCGGAGCGAGTTTCAACCCAGGGCGGGCGGAATCCTTCCGAGCAAACGAACCGCCGCGAAACCCGGCGGATTGAAACGCCGTAGGGCTCCTGGAGCCGGAGGGGGATGAGGGCGGATCGTCCGCCTGGCCCTTGGGGTCCCACGAATTCAGGGGGCTGTTGCGCCTTTCGGACTTAAGGTATCCTGATCACGAAGCTAGTCCCGGTCCCGCGGGCCGCAGGGGGCCGTTGGAGTCGCGAGTCGGCTTGGAGGAATCCCTATGAAGGTTCAGCTTCGACGAAACAGGACTGCGGCGGTGTGCCTTGTCTGTGCGGCCCTTTGCGTGGGTCTATCGGTGGGAGCGGGAGGGAGGCTCGTGAAGGGGTGCGATGCGGCCCAGTGGCCCTCCCTTCTCCAGGAGCTCAAGGACCTCAACCTGGACGCCAAGCCCTACTATTTCAGCAAGCGGTCACGCAATTTCGACCATGAAATTCGGCTCATGACGCCCTTCGCGCAGACGGCGGGCTTCGTCCAGAGGAACGAGAAGGACGAGGCGGCCATGACCCTGGAGCGGTCCCTGCCCTTCCTGACCTCCGGCGTGGTCACCCTGGAGGTTTCGTCCATGGCGCGGGGGCGGGAGCAGGCCGAAGCGGTCCAGGCGGCGCTGAAAACGGACGCCAAGTCCCTGACGCCCATCGCCAGCCAGCACGTGACCACGAGGCTCCGCCAGGTGGGCTTCTACGCCGAACCTTACTACCAGGCGCTCAAGACCTTCTCCTTCGACGCCGAGGACCTTGCCGGCGCGACCTTCCTCTCCATCGTCGTCACCGAACCCGAGGGGAAGACCCTCGAGATTGAGGTGGATCTCAAGAAGCTGAGGTAGCCGCCCGCGCCCGCCTCTGTGGGAGGCGTCGCCAGACGCCGATCTTTCGTAGGGGCGGCCCTGCGCGGCCGCCCGCTTTGAAGGCCTCCCTGCGCGGTCTCCGCCGTCGGCGTCTTCCGTCTCGCTTATTGCGGCACGTGTCACGAGACGCCGTGGATCGCGCCGTCTTCATTCCCAATTCCCAAATCCCAAGTCCCAAATCCGAAATCCCAAATCCCAAATCTTAAATGTCCTCGCCCTCTCCGGCCCGGCGCCTTCGGCGCCTCCTCCGGGGCTCGGCCCGTTCCGTCGAAGCGCACGCGCTTCTCCGTCCCGACCCTTCGCCCCGTCCGCCCTGCGGGCGGGCCGGATTCTTCGGAGGCGACCTCCACACCGGGACCGAGGGGGGGGGGGGGGGGGGGGGGGGGGGGGGGGGGGGGGGGGGGGGGGGGGGGGGGGGGGGGGGGGGGG
>JBFMHB010000009.1 GCA_040752915.1 Acidobacteriota bacterium | reverse complement strand
CTTCGCCGTCCCTCTTTTCATCGGCCAACGGCAAGGCCCGGAGCTCCAAAGAGTCGATCCCCGAGGCCGCCGCCGTTCCGGCTCCCGAACCCCTCGTACTGTGCTCCCTGCAGACCCTGGACCGCACGCGTTACGCTTCTTTGCAACTCCCGGAGGGCGCGGCGCCCCCCTCGGGGACGCACTGGTATGTGGTTGTCGGGGAGGCGGGGGTCCGTTCCGTTGCCGACGAGAAGGGACGGCCGGTGGAGGGCGTGCTCGAAACCCTGGAGGCGGGGGTCCAGTACCTCCATTTGGCCCCGGGCCGGTACCGGCTCAAGCGCCTGGCGGAATAGGGGGGACCGCTTCGCCCCGTCCCACCCCCGATGGCCGCTCCCCTTTTCCGCCCGCCCGACCGGATTCCAGGGTGAGAAGCGTGACCGACGCGATCACAACGATCCCGCCGAGGAGCTGGCCCGCGAGGAGGGTCTCGCCGAGAAGCAGAATGGCGAGGGCCGTCGCCACCACGGGAATCACGTTGGTGAAGGCCGCCACCGTGGACGCCTTGAGGCGGCTCAAGGAGTAATTGAGCAATACGTACGCCAAGAAAGAGCAGCCGATCCCGAGGTAGGCGAGGGCGAGGACCGACTTCGTTTCCGGCGGGGGCCCCTTGTGCTGGAGCCAGTCCCATGCGGCGAACGGCCAGTACATGGCCACGGCGTAAAAGGCCTGGAGGCGGGTGACGGCGATCGGAGAATAGGCCACAACCAGGCGGCGGGCCATCGCGGTGTACATAGAGGCCGCGAGGGCGGCCCCCAAGATGAGCAAATTGCCAGAAAGGCTCCCTCCGAGGGCCTCCCCGAACCCGGAAGCGCCCACAAGCAGGGCGATCCCACCGAGGGATAGGACGATGAGAGCGACCTCGCGGGCCGAGACGGGGACCTTCAACCAGACCGCCTCCAGCACCATCACGAAAACAGGGATGGTCGCGATGAGCACGGCCGCAGTGGAGGCCAGCGTCCTCTGGATGCCCCATGCCTCGAGGAAGAAGTAGGCCCCGGGTTCGAAGAGGGCCAGCACGAGGACCTGGAGCGCACCCCGCCGGTCCATCCCACCCAGCCCCGTCCAGGGGGAAAGAGCGAGAAACACCAGGGAGGCCAGGACGAAGCGGAGAAAGATGAGCTGGGAGGGCGAGAAACCCTCGAGGGCGATCTTCGTCGCGGGAAAGGAGGCCCCGAAGAGGACCGACATGAAAACCACCGCCGCCACCGCCCGACCGCGGCCCGCGGCGGTCATGGCGAGCGCTTCAGGGCGTTCAGGAGGCGCCCCAGCCTGCGGATGCGGTCCCGCATGGCCTCCCGGTCCGGCGACCCGAGGGGGGCGTACTCGATGGGGTCCACCAGGCCCGCCCGTTCGAAGCCGCGCAGCCTCAGCGCGCACGAATCGCAGGTCCCGCACGCGCGGTCGTTGCGCAGATAACACGACCAGGTGAGACCCAGGGGCAGGCCCATCTCCGACGCGGCCTTCACGATGTCCGCCTTGGTCAGGTCCACGAGGGGCGCACGCACCCGGATGTTCGTGTCGGGCCGTGTCCCCGCCTTCACGAGGGCCTGCATGGCCGCCACGAACTCCGGCCGGCAGTCCGGATATCCCGAGGAATCCTGGGACACGGCGCCGTAGTAGACCGCACGGGCTCCGAGGGTCTCGGCCCAGCCCACGGCCATGGACAGGAGGACGGCGTTTCGAAAGGGCACGTATGTCACGGGGATCCGGCCTGAATCGAGGTCCGCTCCGGGCACGGGCAACCGACGGTCCGTCAGCGCCGATCCCCCCACGAGGGTGAAGAAGTTCGTGTGGACCACCAGGCGCCTCGGACCCGGAACGCCGAGGGAATCAGCGATCCGGACGAAGGACCTCAGCTCGGCCTCCTCGGTCCGCTGGCCGTAGTTGAAGTGGATCAGCGCCAGATCGTACCCGTCCCTCCGGGCCATGCCCGCGGCCGTCAGCGAGTCCATGCCCCCGCTGAGCAGGACCACGGCCAGGGGCCTCCCGTCCACCGTTTCCATGGTTCCTCCTCGCCATTCGCCCCTGGCGATCGGGCGATTCGAGTCAGCGGCCCCGCTGGTCTCCCCAGAGGACCTTGTGGAGCTGGACCATCAGGCGCGCCTCGGGACGGTCCTTTAGCATCCAGTCCGCCAGGTCTTTCGGATCCAGTTCCCCCCAGACGGGGGACAGGAAGACCTGGGGCGTGAGGGCTCCCGGGGTGCGCTCCAGGAAATCGAGGGCGAAGAGGTAGTCCTCGCGCCCGCGCAGGACGAATTTGAGCGCGTCCTTCGGGGTCAAGTCGCCGAGGATGTCGGTCTGAAACGAATCGGCTTCGCCGCTTCCCGGCGTCTTCACGTCCACGACCTTGGTCACCTCCGGGGGAAGCGCCTTCAGGGAAAAGGCGCCGCTCGTTTCGATCGACACCCGATGGCCTCCGAGGAGCAGGGCCCGGCAGAGGGCCGGGGTGGCGGCCTGGGCCATGGGCTCTCCGCCGGTCACGAGAACCCGGGAAATCCCGTACGACTCCACCCTGGAACAGACGGCTTCCAATGACATCCTCTCGCCCTTGAAGTAGGCGAAGGTGCTGTCGCAGTACCGGCAGCGCAGGTTGCAGCCCGTGAGCCGAACCAGGGTGGTGGGGTAGCCCGTCTCGGGACCCTCCCCCTGCAGGGACGGGTAGATCTCGTTCACGAGGAGGCTCTCGGCCGCTGGCTTCGCCCCGAGGTACCGGGACGCCCCGGAGCCTCCGTCGGCATCCGTCATGGGAACCTCACAAGTAGTAGGAAGCGACGGAGGTGTCCGTCTCGAATACGTTGACCCTGGATACGGGGACCTCGCCCGCGAGGCACTCGAAGACATGGCGGGCGATGTTCTCCGCCGTCGGGTTCACCTCCGTGAAGGGAGGCACCTCGTTCAGCACTTGGTGGTCCAGCCTCTCCAATACCCGATCGACCTTTTCCTTCAGCCGCCGGAAATCGACTACCATCCCGAGGGGGTCCAGCTCCACCGAACCCGCCACCACCTCCACCCTCCAGTTGTGCCCATGGAGCCGCTCGCAGTTTCCGGGGTAATCCTCCACGCGGTGGGCCGCCGAAAAGTGCCGAACGACTTTGACCTCGAACATGGTGGCCTCCCGGTGGGCCGGCCTTTCAGACGCCTGGGCCGGCGCTCCTTGCGGAATTAACAGCATATCGGATGGGAGGAAGGATGTCAGCCCCGGCTCGGAATAACCCGGTGTCGGCTCAGGAATTCCCGGAAGGACTCCGCGGGCCGTTCGCGTAGGGCCGAAACGACGGCCACGCTCGAGAACCCCCTTCGCCAGAGCGTTTCCGCCTTCGCGGCCGTGATCCCGCCGATGGCCACCACGGGCCAAGGCGACCGGGCGATCACTTCCCTTTGAACGAGCGGGGGCACGACCGGGTCCGGATCGGCCTTGGTGGCGGTCGGATAGACCGGTCCCAGGGCCACGTAGTCCAGGGGAAGGTCCAGGGCCTGCTCAAACTGCTCCAGGTTGTGCGTGGAATACCCGATGATCTTGTCCCTCCCGAGCAGGACCCGGGCTTCGGGGACGGGAAGGTCGGCCTGACCCAGGTGGACGCCGTCGGCCTCCGCCAGGAGACAGAGGTCCACCCGGTCGTCCACGATGACCCGACACGACGACGGCCTGGCCAGGCCCACCAGATCCCTCAGGTCCGCCAAGCTTTCTTCGTCGGCACCGCTCTTCCGGCGGAACTGAACCACGGCGCACCCCGCGCCGATCAGAGACTCGGCCCATGCGCGGAGCGCTTCCCCACGCAGGGCGTCGGGAGTGATGGGATAGACCGGCGGGAACTCCAGGGGAGGCGTCCTCATCTCGTTTCAGTTCGCGCCTGCGGCCGGGAGGCGGCCCCGGAGCGCCTCAGGCCATGAACCGTTCCATGAACTTCGTGGAAAGGCGGCCCTCGATGAAGTCCGGTTCGTCCATGATCTTCAGGTGCATGGGGATGTTGGTCTTGATCCCCTCCACCACGAAGGAGTCGAGGGCCCGCTTCATGCGCATGATCACGTCCTGCCGGGTGTTCCCGCGGACGATGAGCTTGGCGATGAGGGAATCGTAATGGGGCGACACGAAGTACCCTGCGTAGGCCGCCGTGTCCACCCTCACGCCGGGGCCGCCCGGGGCGTGGAACGTCGTGATCCGGCCCGGACTCGGCGTGAAACGCACCGGGTCCTCGGCGTTGACCCGGCACTCCATGGAGTGACCGCTGATCTTGATGTCTTTTTGGCGCCAGGTCATCTTCTCTCCGGCCGCGGCCATGATCTGGGCCTTGATCAGATCGATACCCGTGATGTTCTCGGTCACGGGGTGCTCCACCTGGATTCGCGTGTTCATCTCCATGAAGTAGTACTTCCGGTCGTAAAAGAGGAACTCCATGGTCCCCACGGTGTGGTACCCCACCGCCTGGGCCCCCTTCACCGCCGCCTCGCCCATTTCCCTCCGGAGGAACTCGCTGAGGGCCGGCGAGGGCGCCTCCTCGATGAGCTTCTGGTGGCGCCGCTGGATGGAGCATTCCCGTTCGAACAGGTGGATGACGTTCCCGAACTGATCGCCAAGGATCTGGATCTCGATGTGCCGGGGGGCTTCCAGGAATTTCTCCAGGTACAGGTCCCCGTTCCCGAAGGCGGCCGTCGCTTCCGCGCCCGCCATCTGGAAGGCGAGTTCCATGTCCTTCTCTTCGGGAACCACCCGCATCCCCTTGCCGCCGCCGCCCGCCGACGCCTTGAGGATCACCGGATAGCCGATTTCCGCGGCGATGCCCTTGGCCGTGTCCACGTCGGCCACGGGCCCGTCGGACCCGGGAAGGATGGGTACGCCGGCGTTCTTCATGGTCCGCTTGGCTTCGGCCTTGTTCCCCATAAGGGAAATGGTCCTTGGGGACGGGCCGATGAAGGCGATGTTGCACGCCTGGCAGACCTGGGCGAACTCTGCCGATTCGGACAGAAAGCCGTATCCCGGGTGGATGGCGTCCACGTTGCTCACTTCCGCGGCGGCGATCAGGTTCGTGATGTTGAGGTAGGAATCCCGGCTCGGCGCGGGCCCGATGCAGACGTTTTCATCCGCGAACCGAACGTGGAGGGAATCGATGTCCACGTCCGAATGGACGGCCACCGTCTTGATTCCCAGCTCCTTGCAGGCCCAGATGATCCGGAGCGCGATCTCCCCCCGGTTCGCGATGAGCACCTTCCTGTACATGGCTTCGCTCAGGCCGGCTGAATGAGGAACAGCCGCTCGCCGTATTCCACGGGCTGGGCGTTTTCGGGATACACGTCCAGCACGACGCCGTCCAACTCGCTCTCGATCTCGTTCATCAGCTTCATGGCCTCGATGATGCAGAGCGTCTGGCCTTTGCGGACGGTGTCTCCGATCTTGACGAAGGGTTCCGCTCCCGGAGCCGGAGAGCGGTAAAAGGTGCCGACCATGGGGCTCTTGATCTCCGTGCCCCTGGCGGCGGGCGTCGGGGCGGCCTCACCGGTGGACGGGGCCTCGCCTCCCGTCTGAGGAGGACCTGAAACGGGCGGCGCGGGAGGCGCCGGGGCGGCCGGAAGCGACGGTCCGCCCTGGGGAACCATGAAGTAGGAGGGTCCGGCGGACGGGGCCGCCTCGGTGGTTCGAAGCCCTTTCGAAAGGCGCAGGCGCATGCCGTCGCCCTCGATCTCGATCTCGTTCAGATTGCTCTTGTCGAGCATATCCACGAGCTTCTGGATGTCTTGAATCTTCACAGTGTTCCCCTTCTCGATGTCGGGCTTGGCCATGTCCACCCCTTCCGGCGCCCTCATTAGTACCACGTCCCCCCGGACCCGCGTCAAGCACACGCCTTCACGACGGGGGGGGCTCCGGTCCGAAAGGTCGCCCGCGGCCCGAAATCAGGGCCTTCAAGCCCTCCTCGTCCAGGATCCGGACCCCCAGCCTGCGGGCCTCCTCCAGCTTCGATCCGGCGCCCGGCCCCGCCACCACGGCCGAGGTCCGAGCGCTGACCGACCCCGAAACGGAAGCCCCCAGGGCCTCGAGCGCCTCCTTGGCCTGAGAGCGCGTCATGGACTCGAGGGCGCCGGTCAGAACGAAGGTCAGGCCTTTCAGGGGACCCTCCTCCAGGGGAGGCCCCCCGCCGGACATCCTCAGGCCCGCCGCCCGAAGGCGGTTCACCATCTCCCGGTTTCCGGGAACCTGGAAGAAGGCCCTGATTTCTCCGGCCACCTTCGGCCCCACGCCCTCGACCTTCTGGAGATCCTCCTCCGAAGCCTCGACCAGGGCGTCCACGTCCGGGAAGGCGCCGGCCAGGGCCCTGGCCGTTTCCAATCCCACCTGTCGGATCCCCAGGGCGTAGAGAACGTTCCTGTAGGGACGCTCCCGGCTGGCTTCGAGCTGGCGCAACAGATTGGAGGCGGACTTCTCCGCCATTCTCGGAAGGGAGGCCAGGGTCCCGAGGTCGAGACCGTAGAGGTCGGGAAGCGATTTCACGATGGTCCTTTCCACGAGTTGGTCCACGAGGGCCTTGCCGAGCCCCGCCACGTCCATCGCGTCCCGCGAGGCGAAGTGTCGCAATCCCTCCTTGAGCTGGGCCTTGCAGGACCGGTTCGCGCAGCGGAGGATCGCCTCACCCTCGGACTTGTGGACAGGCCCTCCGCACACGGGGCAAGCCGAAGGGAACTGGAAGGGCACGGCCCCGGCGGGACGCTTCTCGAACCGCACGCCCGTGATGTAAGGGATGACCCCGCCGGCGCGCTCCACGAGGACCGTGTCTCCCACGCGCACGTCCTTTTTTCTGAGGTCCTCTTCGTTGTGGAGGGAGGCGCTCGTCACGGTGACCCCGCCGATCCGCACGGGCTGGAGCCTGGCCACCGGAGTCAGGGCCCCGGTCCGCCCCACCTGGACCGCGATGTCCTCCACCCGCGTCTCCGCCTGTTCGGGAGGGAACTTGAAGGCTACGGCCCATCGGGGCGACTTGGCGGTGGCGCCCGCGCGCCTGCGGAGGTCTCCATCGTTGAGCTTGATGACCACGCCGTCGGCGTCGTAATCCAGCCGGCGGCGTTCCCGCGTCCAGGCCTCGCAGTAGTCCAGAGCTTCCCCGATGCCCCGGCACAGCCTCCCGTTTTCCTCCACAGGGAAGCCCCAGCCCCGCAGCGCCTCCAGCACTTCCCATTGGGACTCGGGGACGGGGCCTTCGGAACTCAGAATCTCGTAGCAAAAGAGGGAAAGAGGCCTACCCGCGGTGACCCGGGGATCGATCTGCCTCAGGCTCCCCGCCGCGGCGTTGCGAGGGTTGGCGAAGGGCGATTCTCCGTCCTCTTCTCGCCGGAGGTTCATCTCCGCGAAAGCCCGGACCGGAATGTACACCTCCCCCCGGACCACGAGCCGTTCGGGAGCGCCGCGCAGGGAAACGGGAAGGGTCCGGATCGTCCTCAAGTTCTCGGTCACGTCCTCCCCCACGAGTCCGTCTCCGCGCGTGGCGCCCCGGAGAAATTCCCCCGATTCGTACTGAAGGGCCACTGAGAGCCCGTCGAGTTTGATCTCGCAGACGAAATCCAGGTCACCCCGCCCCAGAATCCTCTCCAACCTCTCGTTCCACTCCAGGAGGTCTTCGCGCCCGTAGGTGTTGTCCAGGCTGAGCATGGCCGAGGGATGGCGGACGGGCGAGAAGGCCCGGCCCACCCTTCCTCCCACGGTCTGGGTGGGGCTGTCCGGAAGGCGGATTTCGGGATGGGAGGCCTCCAGGAGGCGCAGTTCCTCCTCCAGCCGGTCGTAAGCCTCGTCGCTGATTTCGGGAGCGTCGAGTTCATAGTAGAGCCGGCGGTGGCGCTCTATCTCCGCCCGCAGCGCCTTCGCCCTCGCTTCAGCCCCTGCCCTATCCATGGGATGGAACCTCGGCGGGAAGCACCAGCTTGAATCGCGCCCCCGCGGCGGAGGGGCCCACGATGGACAGGCGTCCGCCCAGGGTCTCCGCCAGCCGCCGCGCAATGGGAAGCCCCAGCCCCGTCCCGCCCTGGCGGGTCGTGAAGAAGATATCGAAGACCCTCTCGCGCTGGTCCTCCGGAACCCCCGGACCTTCGTCCTGCACTTCCACCGACATCTCCCCATTGCCCTCGGGAACCGCCGAGACGACTACCTCGCCCCCTTCCGGGGAGGCTTGGATGGCGTTGAGCACGAGGTTCAACAGCGCGGTTCGGAGCAGTCCCTCATCGGTCTCCAGGGAGGGGAGATCCTCGGGGACTTCCACCCTCAGTCTGACCCCCGAGGCCTTCGCCTCTTCGTGCACGAGCCGCCGCAACTCCTCCAGTACGCGCTGGAGGCTCGTGGTCTGAATGGTCGGAGACAGCGGGCGGGCGTACAGGAGGAAGTCGTTGACCAGGCGCTCCAACCGGCGGATCTCCTTTCGGATGGGGTCCAGCCAGGACCGGATGTCTTCCTGGGAGGCCCCGGAAGTCACTTCTTCCTCCAACATCTGCAGGTTCATCTGAATGGAGTTGATGGGGTTCTTGATCTCGTGCGCGATGCCCGAGCTCAGGAGGCCCAGGTACGAGAGGCGTTGCTGACTCTGAACCTCCTGCTCCATCCGCCGGCTGAGCTTGAGAACCCTCAAGACGTACAGGTAGGCGAGCCCGACCATGACGAGGATGACGGCCACGAGCAGGACGAACTTGGTGATCAGCTCCCGCCGGAACTCGTCAGCCTGCCGGATCAAGACGCTCTCGCTGACGGACAGGACGGCCCTGCCCATCTTGCCGGGCTCCATGGGGACGGAGACCTCGATGGGGATCCGGTTCTTCGTCTCCACCCGCTGTTGCCCCGGCTTGAGGCCGAGGATCTCGACATCCCCCCCCAGAAGCTGGCCGCCCTTCAGCCTGTCGTCGCGGAAGACCAGGTTTCCTTTCTCGTCGTACAGCTCCACCGACTCGAAGAACTTCTTTTCGGCCGCGAACTCGTTGAGCCGCGTGGTCACGATGGTCTGCTCCTTGAACCCTTTCTGCACCTCCGTCGTGGGGATGCGGGCCATGAGAGCCCTCAGCTCTTCGGAGTACCCCTGGAGGACCTTGGCGGTCTCGCGCTTTCCGAGGTCCCGAATGATGATCGTGGCACCGAACCCGACCACCGTGAGAAAAATGGCGGCAAAGACCACGGACGCCAGGATGCCCTCCTTCCGGAGCGCCGACTGCTTCGACACAACGGGGTTTTCCTCTGGAAACCCGGCCATCGAGATCCTCCGAGCCCCTGGGCCTGACCGGTGCCGGGGCGACGTGCTCCGCACCGCCCGACCCGAACATGGCGGGCCCTCTCCGCGCCTCTCCCCGCCTCCGGCTCGCCCCGCCCTCTGGTTCAGTGTACTACGCCTTTTGGGCTCCGGGGACTCGGCGCGCCGATCTCTCTCGCCTATAATGAAAGGTTGGAGGACCGGGGCCCATGAACAAGACCGTTCTCGCCGTTTCCTGTTTCGACGCCTCCGGGGCCACGGGCCTCGGCGCCGACCTGAAGTGCTTCCAGACCTTCCGGGTGTATGGTGCGGGGGTGGCCACGGCCATCGCGGCCCAGAATACGACGGGGATTCAAGGCCTCTTCCCCGTTTCCATGGAAATGGTCGGTCAGCAGCTCGAAGCGGTGGCTTCGGATCTCGCCATCCACGCCGTCAAGGTGGGCGTGGTGGTCAACGCCCCCATCGTTCAGATCCTCGCCAGCCTCATCGAGGCCTTCGGCCTTCGCTCCCTGCTGGTGGTGGATCCCGTCCTGAAGGCCTCCACGGGGGAGTCCCTCCTGGACGAAGCGGGGCTCGCCGCCCTCAAGGAGAGGCTCCTGCCCCTCGCCTTCGCCGTGACCCCGAGCGCCGCGGACGCCGAGGCGCTCACCGGCTTGAGGATCCACGACGCGAACTCCGCGAAGGAGGCCGCCCGCGCCATCCAGGCCATGGGCCCCAGGCACGTGGTGCTCACTTCCTTCGCCCCCGATTCCGGCCGCGCCATGGATCTCTGGTACGATGGAACATCCTTTCACCTGTTCGATGCCCCACGCCTTGCGACTCGGAACACGCTCGGAATCGGCACGACCTTCGCCGCCGCCCTCACGGCCCTCCTGGTGCGGGGAGCAGTCGTCGGCGAGGCGGTGGACAAGGCCAAGAAGTACGTGGCCAAGGCCGCCCAGCATCCTTTCGTGCTCGGCAAGGGCAGACAACCGCTCAATCACACGGTCCCCATGTAGGGACCTCTCGCACCCGCCTGGCCGGCTCCGGCCACAAGGGCCGATCCAGACCCGACCCGGGAAGGCGGGAATTCCGTCACCAAATAAAAGGTTCTTGATTTCTAGCATTTTATGATTTAATATCTATCCTTGAAGGTGCACTGCATGACGCGCGCTGAACTGGCCAAGCGAGTACACGAGGCACACGGGGGCATCACGTACCAGGAGGCCCGGGAGGTGGTGGAGTCGGTCTTGACCCTCATGTCCGAGGGCCTCTGCCGGGAGGGGCGGCTCCTCGTCTCCGGCTTCGGCACCTTCAAGGTCGTGGAAAGGAAGGCCCGGACCGGCCGGGACCTCGGCAAGGGGAATCCGGTCCAGATCCCCACCCGGCGGACCGTGGTCTTCGTGCCTTCCCGCCAGTGGCTGAACGAGATCGCGCCATGAAGAACCCGGTCAGCGAGGGATCCGTCCCCGAACCTTCTCCGTCACTTCCCGCGGGAATGCCCGAAAAAATCTATTACAAGATCGGGGAGGTCTGCGATATCACCCAGGTTCCCTCCCACGTCCTGCGTTTCTGGGAAAAGCAGTTTCCGCAACTCGCGCCCAACAAGACCCAGTCCGGGCACAGGCTGTACAAGAAGCGCGATATTCAAACCGTTCTGCAGATCAAGAACCTCCTCTACGACCGCAAGTTCACGATCCGGGGCGCGCGGGAGTTCCTGGCCTCCTCCGCCCCGCTGACTCCTCAGACCCCCTCGCCCCAGGAGCCGGGAGCCCGTTTGGGGCGGCTCAAGGAGGGTCTGCTCCGTCTCTCCTCACTTCTTCAACGGCCCGCTCCTTTTGACAGGTAGGGCGTGCTGTGGCATACTCCCCGTTGCCCTGGGCACTCCGGTGCCCTCAAGGTCGGGACGTGGCGCAGCCTGGTAGCGCACTTGCTTGGGGTGCAAGGGGTCGCTGGTTCAAATCCAGTCGTCCCGACCATCTTTCCCCGAATCCGATGAGACCCGGGACTCGGCCCGGGTCTCTTTCTCTGGCCCCCCCCGGGAAGGGACTTCGGCGATGAACTACCACGAGCTCTTCCGGAAGCTCGAATTCCAGCTCTCGAGGATCGAGAGCCAGCCGAGCCTCAACCGGACCATCGGTCGCCTCATAGAGAGCCTGCTCGCCGACTTCTCCGTGGACCTTGGACTGGCGGGCGCCCGTCTCTACGCCCTGGACGAGGAGAGCCAGGCCTATCGTCTGGTCGCCAAGTTCGGGTCCGACATCCCCGCGCCCATCGGCTACGCCATACCCGTCGCCTACAACCCCATCCAGGTGGTCTTGCGCAAGGGCATCGCGTACATGGAGGTCGGAAGCCAGGGGGTGGACCCCAAGATCGAGGGTGACCTGGGAGTCGAGAGATTCGCGGCCATCACCGTGGGGCCCGAAAAGAAACACCTCATCGCCTTCACCGTGGAGGCCCATCGGCGGGAGGAAGTGGACGACGTTCTTTTCGCCCTCTCGAGCATCCGGCATGCGATCAACTTCAAGCTGGCCCAGGAAAAGCTCGAGAGCGTGATCCTCCAAAGCCGGGAAATCCAGCTCTCCCTTCTGCCCGAAGGAGACGTCCGGTTCGAAGGCTTCGACATCGCCGGCCGTTCCCAGCCGGCGGAACTCGTAGGGGGGGACCTCTACGATTTCCTCCACATCTCCCCCAAGATCCTCGGGATCGCCATCGGGGACGCCACTGGCCACGGCCTGCCCGCCGCCCTTCAGGCGAGGGACGTGGTCATGGGCCTCCGGATGGGGATCTCCGAAGACCAGAAGATGGTCAAGGTCTTCGAGAAGCTGAACCGGGTCATCCACTCGTCCCGCTTGACCTCCCGGTACGTGTCCCTGTTCTACGGAGAGCTCGAGCCCGGGGGACACTTCATCTACGTGAACGCGGGCCACAATCCCCCCTTCTATTACCGCCTGAAGAAAGATCGGTTCTATCCTCTCGAAGAAGGGGGGCGCGTGCTCGGGCCCACGTCCGACGCGAGCTATCGACGGGGCTTCTACAAGATCGACCCGGGAGACGCCGTCCTCTTCTACACCGACGGCATCACCGAGGCCATGCGCCCGGACGGAGAGCAATTCGGTGAGGAGCGCGTGAAGGCCATCGTCCGGGAGAACCTTTCCCGCCTTTCCGCCCGGGAGATGGTGGACCGGATTCTCGAGGCGGCGGCGGACTTCTCCACCGGGGGCGCCTACCTGGACGACCGCACCGTGATCTTCCTGAAGCGGCAGTACTGACCATGGCCCGCAGGAGCCAGATCCTCGCCCTCTTGGACGTCCTTCAACTCCCGGCGGGTCTTCTTCTCTGGGCGGCCCTGCTTTTCATGCCGGCCACCCGGGACGTCACGCTCGGGTCCACCTCTCTTCCCATCCCCGCCCTGGAGCCCTTCGGCGCCGCGGGCCCACTGATCCTCTTGGGCGTCCTTCTCGTGGGCTCCCTCGTGGCCAACCGGTACAAGTTCGCCATGAACACGGGGAAGTTCTTCGTCTCGTTCGACATCTCCTTCGCCATGGCGGCCTTCTTTCTCGTTTCACCGCTTTCGGGCATGGCCCTCGCCTTCGCGACCACGCTCGCCGATTACCTCCGCCGGTTCCGAAGCGGGGCCCTCAGACCTCCAAAGCTTTACCGCATGTTCGCGAGCATGGCGGGAAACCGCCTGCTGCGCCTGGGGGCTTCCTTCGCTTGCTTCTACGCCATCACCGGGGACAGGCCCTTCACGGGGTCCGCGAGGGATTATGTGGCGGGGTTCGCGGCCTTCGGGGTTTACTATCTCGTCAACAACTTGGCGTTTCTGCCCCTTGAGCTGCAAGAGCGATCGGATCTTCGAGGCTACCTGCGGGAGGCCCTCCGGGACGACCTCCCCTATTCCTTCGCCATCCTGGCCCTCGGCTTCATCATGAGCCTCGTGGCCCTCCAGGTGGGCCTGTCGGCCTTCCTGCTGACCGCCACCTTCATCGTGGCCGCCACCATGGGGCTGTCGGCCCTCACCCGGGCCCAGAAGGACCTCCGCGGCAAGGTGGAGGACCTGACCATCCTCAGCAAGGTTTCCGCCGCCGCCAGCTCGGACCTGGATCTAATGCCCATGGTGGAGTCCTTCACGCGGTCCCTCGCGCGCCACCTTCCCGCCGACGGGATCGGCGTCATCTTTTACCAGCGGTACGCGACCACCATCTACCTCGTCCAGGTGGAGGGGGAGAAGAGTCGTTCGACCTATCTCCCCGAGGAGCGCCGATTCCAGTACGACCAGCTCCCCCTCTCGGAGCCGAGCAGGAAACTGGGGGAGCGCCTTTTCGAGTTCCTCCAGCCCCTCGAGACGGCCCCCTTCCTCATTCCACCGTCGGTGTTCGGGCTTCCCCTCCTCCACGGAGGAGAGCCGTTCGGCGGAATCGTGGTGTATTCTTACCAGCCAGACGTTCCGCTTTCCGACAAGCGCGAGCTACTCGAACTCTGCGCCCAGTCCCTGGTCGTCGGGCTGGAGAACTGCTTCCTCCACCTTCAGGCCATCCAGGATCCCTTGACGGGCTTGTACAACCGATCCTACTTCCTGTACCGGCTGCAGGAGGAACTCTCTTTTTCGGCCCGCCACAGGGCCCCCTTTGCCCTCATGATGGTCGACCTCGACGATTTCAAGGCCGTGAACGATCACCTGGGGCACGCCAGCGGCGACCTGGTTCTGCGCCGGATCGGGGACCTTCTCAGAAGGGAGACCCGCCGCGAGGACGTGCCCGCCCGGTACGGCGGCGACGAATTCATCCTCCTCCTTCTCGGCTGCCGCCGGGATGCGGCTCTGGAGAAGGCCCAGAAACTCCGATCCCTCATCGGAACCAAAGCCCTTCCAAAGGAGGAGGCGCAGGGGCTCAGCATCGGTTGCTCCACGGGCATCCTCCACTCGGACGACCTGAAAGGAGAGCAGGATCTTCCCACCCTTCTCCGGCGGCTCGACGAGGCCCTGTACCGCGCCAAGCAGGCGGGCAAGAACCGGATCGAGTGGTCCGCTTGAGGTTCTGGAGCGGGGTTGCCGCGGGTTTGACCCTTCTCCTTCCCTACCCTATAATCCACACCCTGGAGGCCAATGGAGTGCGGGTTCCCTTCGGTCTGACCCATCGTCCCCTCCGTCTCGGGCGGGACCCAGGCGCCGTCCCGATCCGTTGCGGCTGCGGAGCCGGATCGGACCCGCGTTCAGGAATTATCCGCGGCGCCTCCAGGTTGAGAGACCGGGACTCCTTCCATCGGGACGGGGGACGACGTGGGGCCTGAAACCCGGAACGACCTCAAGATCAGCATCCGCGTCCGCTCCCACCTTCGCTACTCGGATCTTTTTCACACCGTCCTCGGACAGGTCGCCCGGCTGGTCCCCCTCCCTCCGGAGAGGCTGGACTGGATCGCCCTCTCCCTCAGGGAGGCCGTGAACAACGCGGTTCTGCACGGGAACAAGAACGACTTCACCAAATGGGTCGAGGTGGAAATGGAAGTTTCCGGGTCCGTCTTCACGATCCGGGTGTGGGATGAGGGGGCGGGCTTCTCCCCCGGCGTCCTGTCGGACCCCCGCCGTCCGGAAAACCTGTTCAAGCCCAATGGGCGCGGCATCTTCCTGATCCGACAATTTACAGACCATGCCGATTTCGCACGTTCCGCGGACGGCCGCTTCGGCATCTGCATGTCCGTGGATCTCGATTCTGCAAAGGACAAGGAGGCAGACGAATGATGAACCATCGCGTCTACGAAAAGAGCGGAATCAGCGTCCTGGAGCTCAAGGGCTCGATCACCATGGGCGGCGGGGACGTCACCATGAGGGACTTGATCAAGGGGCTCCTGGAGCAGGGGAAGAAGCAGATTCTCGTGGATCTGGGCGGCGTGTCCTTCATGGATTCCACGGGGCTGGGGGAGCTCGTCGCGGCCTATACCACGGCCCGCCACCACGACGCCACCCTGAAGCTCGTGAACCTGACCAAGAAGATCCACGATCTTCTCACCATCACCCAGCTGGCCACCGTCTTCGAGTACTACGAGAGCTTTGACGAGGCTGTCTCCTCTTACAAGAAGTGACCTTTCCACCCAAGGGCGTTCCGGCGTCTCGGGACGCCGACACCCGTCTTGACAGGGGGGAGGGCGGGCCCTATAGTACACCGCCCTGGGACCGAAGGAGAGGGCAATGATCAAGGCAGACATCGTGGCGGAAGTTTCCAAAGTGGCCGACCTTCCACGCTTGAGGGCGCAAGATTCGGTGGACCTCGTGTTTGACGCGATCCGGGACGCGCTGGCGCAGGGCGAGCGGGTGGAGTTCCGCGGATTCGGAGTCTTCAGCGTCAAGGAACGCAAGCGCGGGGTGGGCCGAAACCTGAAGACCGGCGAGTCGGTCCAGATCCCCCCGGGAAAGACCATCAAGTTCAAGCCCTCCAGCCATTTCTTCGACTGACGGTTGGACGGCTACCCGGCACGCATCCGTGGCGAGGAGGAGCCCTTGCGACCGAGCCAGGGGCTTCTCCTGCTGGTCACGTTCCTGACCACCCTGTTTTCGGGAGTGCTCGTCCACCCCAGGTTTTCGGACCTGGGTCCAGTTGAAGCGGCGGGGGTGGTCCTTCACACCCCCTCCTCCCTTCTCCTCGGGCTCCCCTTTTCCCTCTCCCTGCTTTTCATACTCGGCGTCCACGAGATGGGCCATTTCCTGACGGCGCGAAAACACGGGATTCCCGCCACGTGGCCCACCTTCATCCCCGGCCCCCCCCTCCTGTCCTTGGGAACCTTCGGGGCCTTCATCCGCCTGAAGGGAGCGGTGCCCAACCGCGGAGCCCTGATGGAAGTCGGAGCGAACGGTCCCCTCTGGGGGCTCAGCGCCTCCCTTTTCGTCGCCCTCTGCGGCCTGGCGGCGGGCCCGCTTGGATACAGGGCCCCGGCGGACCTGGGGTTCAACGTCAATCTCCCCCTGGCCTTCTCCTTCCTTCGAGGGCTGGCCTGGGATCGATGGGACCTGACCATCACCTTCTTCGAAAACCCTCTTCTTTTGTCCGCGTGGCTGGGCTTTTTCGTCCAGGGATTGAACCTGCTTCCCACGGGACAGCTGGACGGGGGACACGTCCTGTACGCCTTTCTGGGCCACCGCCACCGCCACGTCTCCCTCGCCGCGGCCGTTCTTTTCCTGATCTTCGGCCTCTTCCACCCCCAGTGGCTGGTCTGGGTGGGCCTCCTGTTCTTCGTCCTGGGCCTCCGTCACCCCCCTACCCTCGATGACGCCCGCCCTCTGACGGCGGGGCAGGCCTTTCGGGGAGGCGCCTCGGTCCTCGCCTTCGCCCTCTGTTTCGTCCCGGTCCCCTTCCCGTGAGCCCCCCGGGGCCTTGACAAGGGGGGGCTTTGGGTGTACCCTCCCCGTGAGATGAACCCCCCGTATTTCGGGGGTGGAGGCAGCGCGCGGTGATCGAACCACCAAGCCGGTTGCCAAACCAAAAGCAACTAAGCGGACAATCCGTTGAACGTGGGTCGAGGTAACGGCATAAGTGGCTTATGCCGGCCGGAAGGTCAACCGAAAGGAGTGAAGGAGACATGAGGAAGATTCTTGGAAGCCTGTTGGTTCTCGCTTTGATCGCCCTGGTCGCCTGCGCCAAGCCCCCGCAGCAGCAGATCGACGCCGCCAAGGCCGCTCTCGACGCCGCCAAGGCCGCCCAGGCTGACATCTACGCCCCCGAGTCCCTCAAGGCCGCCGAGGACAAGCTCGCCGCCCTGGACCAGGAACTCGCCACCCAGCAGAGCAAGTTCTTCAAGAGCTACAAGGTCGCCACCCAGCTGACCACCGAGCTGCAGGGTCTGGCCGACCAGGCCAAGGCCGATGCCGAGGCCGGCAAGGCCAAGGCCAAGGCTGACGCCGAAGCCGCCATCACCGCCGCCGACGCCGCCGTCGTCGCCGCCCGCGAGGCCCTCACCAAGGCCCCCAAGGGCAAGGGCTCCAAGGCTGACCTCGAGGCCATGACCGGTGACGTGGACGCCGCCGCCCAGGAGATCGAGGCTGCCAAGGCCGACATGACCGCCGAGAAGTTCTTTGACGCCAAGGCCAAGGCCGACGGCGCCAAGGCGAAGGCCGACAAGGTTGTGGCCGACGTCCAGACCGCCATCGAGATGAAGAAGGGCAAGAGGTAAGCTTCGTTTACCTCGCGAACCCCTAAAGAGAAGGGGGGCGGCCCTGCCGCCCCCCTTTTTTAGAGAGGACCGACCCGTTGCCCCGAGCCAGCCGTTTTCTCAGGCTTACAACCTGGACGATTCTTCTTGCGGCTGTCTGGTTCGTTTCCGCGCGAATCGTTCCGCTTCTGGACGGCAGCCAGGATCCCCCTCCCGACTCCCTTGGACGGGGCGCCCAGAGGTTTCTCGAGGCCGCACGGGCCTCGGGCGCCCAGCGGGTTCATCCCCAGCGCTACCAGTCGGCCAAGGATGCGCTCAAGCGGGCCCGCTTCGAGATGAACCTCCAGGTTGCGGGCTTCTGGGGGACACGCGACTTCACCCGGGCCCAGAAGTCCATGGACGAGGCCCAGAGGAAGGCCTTCCTTCTCTGGAAGGACACGGAGGCCCACCAGGATCGGATGCGCAAGGAAGCGGAGCGTCTGATCGCGGAGGCACGCGAATCGCTCGACGATTCCCTCGACCTGGTGGAGGCGAGCCTCCCCGTCGTTTCCACCCGCTCCCACATCGCGGCCGCCGAAATGCACTTGAAGAAAGCCCAAACCTACCTCGCCGCCGCCCGCTACGACGAGGCGGCCGCCGAGGCCCGGGCCTCCAGATCCTCCAGCGGCCACGCCCACGCGCGTTCCAGGCTCTCGCTTTCCCGGTTCTCGGACCCCGGCAACGTGAGCCGGTGGAGGGGATGGATCCGCCAGGCGGTGGAAGCCTCCAAGGGCCCCGCGGGAATCGCTTTGGTCGTGAACAAGGAGCAGCACGTCCTCCAGGTTTACAAGAACGGCCGACTCGTCCGGACCGTCCCAGTGGACCTCGGCGCGAAGTCCATCAACCAGAAGATGCACGCCGGGGACCGCGCCACGCCGGAGGGACTGTACCGGGTTGTGAAGAAGAAGGGCCATGGCCAGTCCAAGTTCGGCCTCGCCCTCCTTCTGAACTATCCCAACGAGGAGGACCGGAGGCGCTTTGCGGAGTTGAAGGCCCGCGGCCAGCTGACCCGGCGCACGGGCATCGGAGGGCTCATCGAGATTCACGGTCAGGGAGGCCTTGGATACGACTGGACGGACGGGTGCGTGGCACCCGACGACCGCGACATGGCGGTCCTATATAATGAGACGCCGCTGAACACGGTGGTGGCCATCGTCGGTTCCGATGGCGGGGAAGGCCCCATCCGGTCCATGCTCAGGAGGGCGGAGTCGTACCGATGACCGAAAGCGAAGGCGTTCGCCCCGAGTTCCCGGCCCAGCCCCCTGCGCCCCAAGGCACCCCTCCCAGGAGGGGGGGAGTCGTCCGCGTCCTGAGGGCCCTCGTCCTCCTCCTCCTGTTCGTGGGCATCCCCTTGATCTGCCTCGGTCTCTTCGTCTTCCTCTCCACGGGCTACCGCTACTCGGCCCTTCGCGAGGACTACGTCCTCGAGCACACCGCCCCCCCGCGCGACCCTCCCCCCGGCATGACCCGCGCCAAGGCCGTCTCGGCGGCGGAGGCTTCCCTGGCCAAGATCCGCCCCAAGGGGGTCTTCATCGTCATCGACCGGGTAAAAAACCTCCTCCATCTGCGGGAGGGAGACGCGGTCCTGCTCACGGCCGTCATCTCGGCGGGAGCGGGCTCCGTCCTGGACGATCCCAAGACCGGCCGCCGATGGGTATTCGACACCCCCGCGGGACGGTTCTACGTAAAGGGAAAACGTGAGAATCCCGTCTGGGTGGCGCCGGACTGGGACTACATCGAATCGGGAGAGCCGATCCCCAAACGCCATTCGGACCGCATCCAGGAGGGCATGTTGGGGGAGTACGCCCTGGATCTCGGCGGAGGCCCGCCCGGCTACATGATCCACGGGACCCTTTATACCCGGCTCCTGGGAAAGAACGTGAGCCACGGCTGCATCCGAGTGGGCCGCGACGACCTCCGGGTGATCTGGAAGAAGGTCCCCGTGGGCGCCGCCGTTTTCATGTACTGATGGCCATGAGCCCGAAAACGATTCGGACGTTCTCCGCCCTGCTGCTCACCCTGTGGGCGGTTCTTTCCACCCCTGCACAGGCTCCCTCCTCCATCCAGGAGGCGGTTCTCCTGGAGCGCGCCGCCCTGGCCGCCTCCAAGAGGTTTTACCTGGAACTGGACCTCTCCCGCAGAGAAGTGCGCCTCTGCCACACGGGAGCCATGATCGCCGCCTATCCGGCCCGGACGCTGGAGGTGGGATCCCCCCGTCGCTTTCTTCTCGACAGGGAGTCCGAGGACCCGTGGATCGCCACCACCTGGTCCCAGGGACACCTCGATCCCCCGGCCCAGGTCCATCGCATCCGAATCATCCCGGGGGACGAGACCACCACCCCCACCCCCGGAACGGCCGGAGTCGAACCTCCCACGCTCGAAGACCTCATCCCGGTCCCGCCCTCCTACCGGATCCAGTTCGAAGGCGGGCGAACCCTGCTCGTGGTCTTGGAGGGGGAGATCCCCGGGGCTCGGATGGAGCTCAATGGCTGGAGGATCCGCTGGGAGGAGTTCCTCCAGGGCCTCGGCTTACGGCCCGCCGACCCTTTCCGCATCCGGCTCCGCCTCGACGCGGTCCAGGGGGCGGCGCTGTACCGCTCCTTCCCCAGCGACCCTCCGGATTTGCTGGTGGTTCCCTAGGCCAAAAACAGCCTCTCCAAGTCCTCCGGAGCCATCTGGCCCGCGCGGATGCCTGGAGGGATTTCCGCCCGCGGATCCGACCGGGAGCCTTCCACCGTTCCCGGTCTCCGCGCCAAGTTGGAGGCAAGAGTCCGCCGGGGCTGCCGGAAGGCGGCCTCCAAGAACTCCCTGTACGCCCCGGCGCAATGTGGAGGAAGCCGCGGCGCGCTCCGGCGCCTCAGAACGAGAAACGAAGACTGGACCTTGGGGGGAGGCGAAAAGGACCCCGGCCGCACGTGAAGGCGCACCCCCCCTTCCCACCAGCCGGCGGTCCATGCCGCCATCCACCCGTATCCCACCCCGCCGGGTCGGGCCGTGAACTTCAGGGCCACTTCCCGTTGAACCATCACGGCGACGGCGATGACTTCGACGGGGTGCGCCAGCGCGTTCAGAAGGATCTCCGTGGCGGCGTTGTAGGGCAGATTTCCCGCAAGGAGCCAGGACGTCCACCCCGTGCTCTCGGAAAGGCCCCGCCAATTCACCGCCCGACCGTCCCCTACGACCAGGTCCAGCGCGGGCAACTGGCCCCCCAACACCCGGGCGAGATCTTCATCGAGCTCCACGGCCCGAACCGGCAATCCAAAATCCAGGAGCCGCCGGGTGAGGGCCCCACGACCGGGACCCACCTCCAGGATGGCCTCGACCCCTTCCGACGCCCCGCGGCAGAGTCCCGCCACCTTGCCAAGGACGGCCTCGGAGACGAGGAAATGCTGACCGAGACTCTTTTTCGCTCGAGCCGGACCGGTCACGGCTCGCCTGGACCTTCCGGACGCTTCAGCCATCCCGCGAGCACCTCTCCGAGCTTCTCGAAGGAGATGGGCTTGGGCAGGAAGTCATCGGCGAGGCTCTCCCTGAGGAGTTCGATGCGTTCGCGGTCCCGCTTGTACAAGCCCGTCATCAGGATGACCCGGACACCCGAAAGCTCCGGACTCGACTTGACCATCCGGCTCAGGTTCCGGCCGTCCATGTGGGGCATGACTTGATCGGTCAGAATCAGATCCGGCAAGTACTTGCAGGCCAGGACGTAGGCCTCCATGCCGTCCTTCGCCAGGACCACCCCGTAGCCCAACTCCTCCAGAACCCGGAACGAGATCAGCCGGGCGTCGTCGTTGTCGTCCGCCACCAGAATCAGGGGCCTGCGCAGCGGATTTCCCTCCTGGGAAGGCGGCTCCTCCTCTCGTTCGAGGCGTCTCTTGAGCCGCCTTTTCCAGAGGGAGGGCGGGGCATCGTTCCAGAAGGCCGTGATCTCCTCCCGGCCCGCGTCGCAGAAGCAGGCACGGCAGTGGGGACACACCAGCGTGGGGTGGTCCGTGATGCACTCGCACCAGTCACTCGACGCGGCGTCGTAGGGCCGTCCGCAACGCCCGCACAGCCTGGCGTACGGTTCTCCGTCCTGGGGCGCCTCTTGGTCCTTCATGGGCTCTTCCCCACTCGGGGGGTGGCGCTAGGCCTCGGAGTGCTTTTTCAAGGAGCGCTGGTAGGCCTCCTTGCCCTCGATGTAGGCCTCCTTGATGGCCTCCTTCTGGACCGAGGCATACTCCTTGGCGTGCTCCAGTTCCTGGAGGGCCTTGTCCTTGGCGGTCATCAAGGAATCCTTGATCTTCTTCCGGGTTTCGGCGCCCGAAGCCGGAGCCAGAAGCAGGGCGGTCACTCCCCCTGCCACGGCGCCAAGAAGAAACGCGACCAGAACGTTAGAGGTTTCTCTCTTCATCGTCGTCCTCCTGGGTTGGTTCGTCCTTTGTCCGAAAACTGCTCAGGCGAGATATCCCCGATTGAATCTTCTGAAACAGCGTGGCGACAAGGTGAATCGGGCCGAGGATCACGGCGAGATCCCGAAGGAGATCCTCCGCAACCGACCGGGTGGCCCCCGTCACCACCGCCGCGTCCTCCACGAGGGCCTGGCTCCTCACGATGAGCTGGCGGGCTGACAGGAGGGTTTCGTCGGCGTGTTCGACCACCCTCTGCACCTGGGGAACCAGAACTTGGACCTGTTGGAGCATGCGCCTCCACTCCTCCGCCACCGCCAGGACCCGGCGCAGGACGGCGATGAAGTAGGCGGTCCCCGCCAGAACCGCGATGGCCACCAGAGCGAGCAACACGTCCCGGAACGTCAACGTGATCGTCATGGATCCCATGGGGTTCTCCCGCGGCTCCCCTCAAGGGCTTGGCCTCGCATACCTGGGGTACGCCGTTTCCACCATCTTAGCCCGCCCTCCTCCGGGTGACAAGTGGCTTCCAAGAGGGCCTGAACCCAAGCGCCGTCGGCGGACGTGGAATAGCCCCGGGGGCCTTCGCAGTTTGTAGGTCTCATTTCGAGGAGGCTCCTATGATGAACGAAGGCGTGATCGTCAGCGACACCAAGTCGCTCGTCAAGTCGGAAATGCTCCGCCAGCTGTGGAAACTGGGCCCCACCACGCCCGAAGCATGGGAACGCGATGTTTTCCGGGCGCTGACCGGCGCTTCCAGGGATGACGTGGACTGGTCCGTGGAGGACAACCAGGCGGGCTATTTCCTCTGGATCAAGGGCTTCGACGGCCTGGTCCAGGAACTGGTCGAGGACGGCTACGTTCGCGAGGACGGGGAAAGCGGGCGCAAAGTTCTGACTCCCGTCGAGACGGACCCGCCCCTGGACCTCTCCCTCCTGGCCTATCCCCGCCAAGCGCAAGGCTAGGAGCCTTCATGGAGCGGCTGCCTGCGGGGCGGCCGCTTCCGCACCCTACCTGTTTTCACGAGGCCAAGGACCGCCCTCCGGACCGTGTGCTAGCATCGTGAGGTAAAGGTGCTGGCAAGGTGCGGTCATGGCGGTCTGGACTCGGATCATCCTCCACGCGGACATGGACGCCTTCTTTGCGTCCGTGGAGCAGAGAGACGACCCGGGCCTGAAGGGGCGGCCCGTGGTGGTGGGCGGCTTGGGGCCCAGAGGCGTGGTCTCCACGGCCAGTTACGAGGCCCGGGCCTTCGGCGTCCGCAGCGCCATGCCCATCCTGGAGGCCCGACGCCGCTGTCCCCAGGCCGTCTTTCTTGCTCCTGATTTTGGACGGTACAGGGAAGCCTCCCAGCGCGTCATGGAGGTGTTCCGCGCTTTTTCGCCCCTGGTTGAACCTCTGAGCCTGGACGAGGCTTTTCTTGACATGACGGGTTCCGAAGGACTCTTCGGACCGCCAGGAGCCATGGGCGGCGCCCTCAAGAAGGCCGTGAGGGAGGCCACGGGGGGCCTCACAGCATCCGTGGGACTGGCCACCACCAAGTTCGTCGCGAAGGTGGCCAGCGACCACCGCAAGCCCGATGGACTCACGGTGGTGCCGCCGGAAGGAACGACGGATTTTCTCCGGCCCTTGGACGCATCGAAGATCTGGGGTGTCGGGCCGCGGACCCGGGACATCCTCCTCTCCATGGGACTGGCCACCATCGGGGACGTGGCGAGCGCCTCCGAGTTCTCGCTCCGCGGCCGCCTCGGGGAATCGGGGGCCCAGGTCCTCCGCCTGGCCAGGGGGCTCGACGACCGGGAGGTGGTGCCTGATCGGGATACCCGCAGCGTGGGCGCCGAGAAGACGCTGGACTTCGATGCGTCAGGAGCGGAGTCTCTCCTTCCGCACCTCCGCAGGGCCGCCGAGCGCGTGGCCGAACAGCTCCGGAGCGAGGGATTCAAGGCCGGTGCCGTGCGAGTCAAGCTCAAGACCTCCCGGTTCCGGCTCCTGACTCGTCAGGCCCCCCTCTCCCGGCCTTCCGATTCCTGGAAAGAGATATTCCAGGCCGCCGAGGGACTGCTTCCCCGCTTCGATTTGACCGAGCCCATGCGCCTGGTCGGCCTCGCCGCCATCGACCTCAGGCCCGCTGGGACGGCCGTTCAGGGAGAGCTGTTTGAAGACTCCGGGAGGGAACGGGAGCGCACCCTGGAGCGCACGGTGGACGCCCTCCGTGCCCGATTCGGACCCCATGCCCTCGACTGGGGCGGGTCGAGGGGAGGGGGACAGAAGCAGCGATGAGGGCGGATCATTCGCCTCGAAAGTGGCGGACCACCCGGTCCGCCTCCTCTTCCTTCCCGAGGGGAACGGGCACGTTGACCGTCCGGCTGTCGCGGCCCCCCTTGGCCGGAAAGGAGTAGCTGAAGGACAGGATCAGGCCCTCCTCGCGATGGAGGAGAACCTCGTCCAGGGTTGCGCCGCCCACCCCCCAAGCGTGCAAGGCCCCGTTCAGAAACACGCCCTCCGGGTGAATCAGAGCCTCCCCGCTTCCCCGCCGGTTCCTTCGGTACGGCAGCCAGATGCTCAGTGCGGCCGTGGCGCCGACCAAGGCGATGAGCCCAAGCATGACGAGGAAGACCGCGAAACCCGCCTTTCGATCGAAAATCAGGAACAGCACGCCGAAAAACAGGGACCATCCGGAGATGATCCAGAAGAGACCGATCTTCCAGCTCCGGTCCCGAACCACCTCCGCCTCGGTGTACCGGGCCCACTCCACGGGATCGTACGACCACCGGGCCAGGAGTCCCGTCCCGTTCCGTATCCTGTCGAGGACGCGTGCCCTCCGGAAGTAGAGGTACGCACCGACGATTCCCGCGGGGATGATCAATGCGATGCTGATGAACTGAAGGGCGAAGCCTCCGTTCATCCCGTCGATTCCGGCGATCGGAGGAAGGAACAGGAGTGCAAGACCGACGAAGGAGATCGAGAGCCAGATCCAGGCCGCGCGCCTCTGGGGATTGGGCGCCATCCGGTATCCTCCCCCACCACGTTAGCGTCCCGGAGGCCGGAGGGCAAGCCGTCAGTCTATCGCCCTCCCCCTCGAGCGGCGATTGCGACGACGAGGGTCATGTCGTCTCCCTGGGGGGCCTCTCCCGCGAACCGTGCCACGTCTTCGAAGAGGGCCTCGGCGAGGTCCCTGGCGGCCAGGCCCCGGTGCCGAAGCAAGGAATCTTCCAGCCGGGCCTCCCCATAGAGTTCTCCGGTCGAGTTCGCGGCCTCGGCGATCCCGTCTGTGTAAATGACGAGCGTGTCGCCCGGCTCCATCCGCAGGACCGAACGCCGGTACCTCCCCTCCTTGACGACCCCGAGCACGGGTCCCGTGGAATGAAGCCACTCCGGACGCTCGACCCGGACCTCCGCGCGGTCCATCTGAACCGCGCCGGCCCCCAGACTTCGTCCCAGACCCGCCCGAAGAAGAAGCGGGGGATTGTGCCCCGCGTTCACGTAGGTCAGGGTCCGGCCCGGCGGATCGAAGACTCCGTAGAAGAGTGAAGCGAACCGGTTGGGCTCGGTGATGGAACACAGTTGCTTGTTCACGTCCATGGCGAGGTGTTCCACGTCGTCGCCGTGAACCCCCGCGTGGACGCGCAGCATGGCCTGCAGACTGGCCATGAGAAGGGCCGCCGCCGCGCCCTTTCCCGCCACGTCCCCCACGGCGATCCCCAGGCGGCCGTCGGGCAATTCAATGAAGTCGAAGCAGTCCCCGCCCACCTCGAGCGCAGGCCGGCAATGGCCGACGTATTCGAGCCCTTCCACCGTAGGTCTTCGCTGAGGAAGGAGCCGCTCCTGAACCCTCCGGGCCATTTCCATGTCCTGCTTGAGCCGGAGCCGCTCCGCGTCCTGGCGCACGGACCCCGCATAGGAGAAGGCCGCTCCCGCCTGTCGCGCGACTGTGAGCAGAAGTTCCTTATCTTCCCTGGAGTAGGGCTCCTCGGACCGCTTTTCGCCCAGGCTGACGAAACCGAGGATCTGCCGGTGGGCGGCGAGAGGAACGAACAGGCGGGCGTTCATTTCCCTCAGGAGAGCCCTTTCGCGTTCCAACGCTTCATGAGGTTCTTCTCCCGAAGGTCGCTGGGGCCACGAAATCAATTCTCCGTCCACGAGGTCCAAGGCGGCCGGCTCCGTCCCCACCATGGCCGCCAGCCGCCGGCCCACCCGTGACAGGCTTGGAAGAAAGGGGCCAGGACAGGTTTCCGAAACGGCGGGAGGCTCGTCGGCGGAGGTCCCCCGGACCATCCTGCAGAAGCAGTAAAAATCCTCAGGCTGCCCCATGGACAGGACCATCAAGGCCCGCCTCGCCAGAACCCCCTGGAGGGGAAGCTTGGAAAGGAGATCGCCCCGAATGAAGAGACAGACCTGATCCGGATGAAGCGAATCGTGGATCTTGCCGAGAACGAGCCTGGCCAGGCCCGATGGGTCTTGGGCGAACTGTTCGGTCTCTCGCACCAGGTCTTTCAGAATCCGCGCGCCGTCGTAGGCCTCCCTGAAAAACCTCGTGTCCAGGGCCAGCATGAAGCTCCGGTTCGCCCGCTTGAGCCCCTGGATGGCCACCATGGTGAGGGCGGCCGTGATGAGGGCCGCGACGCTCAGGTTTTGTCCCTTCGAAACGCGGGCCAGCAGCGGCCCGGCCACGTAGAAGAGCGACACGAAGACGATGGCGCCCTCCAAGAAGAGGAACCCCTTGGACAGGAGGGCGTACCGGAGCCCCCTTCGCACGATGGGCCGGATTCCGAAGACCCGGTGCTTGACCACCGCGTAGGCGAAAGAGAGGGGAAACAACCCCACCGCCGCACCGGCCGCGGAAAGGACCCACGGCTCGGGATCCGGACCTCGAAGTACGACCCGATGAAGATAAAGCGCCATGGCCGGCAGAACCCCAAGGGAACCGACGCCCAGGATGGCAAGCCTCCTCCGGTCGTCGGGACCCAGGGGCCCTTTCAGGTTGGTCGCAATGGCTACGAATCCCGCTCCAAACAGGCACACAAAACCAAGATCCAGCGTAATATCCAGCCATCCCAGGGTCCGGTCCAGGGAGTGAAAGGCCGCCAGGGACACCCCTTGGGTGTAGGTCCAGATGAAATTCCAGGTCGCAAAGAGGATGGGAAAGACGAGAAGAAACCCCTTGAGCCTGGGGAACTTCCTCTCCAACGGAGACGGGACGGGGAACTTGGAAAAGAACCGGTAGAAAAGATAGGACCACCCGGAGAAGAGCCCCACCGCCAGAACCAGCTCCGCCTCGCGCAGACCGGGCGGCAGAATGATGTACCCCCGCGCCGGCGAGGCGTTCGCGAAACTCAAGAACAGCATGGCCGCCGTGAAGGCCCGAGGATCCTCCCTGCGAGCCAGGCCGATGAACAGGCCGGTGACGAGGCACAGCAGGGGCAGCAGGACCTTCAGGGACAGATCCACCCAGGGAAACGCCGGCGGGACCTCGGGGGCTTCGATGGGGGGCATGGGGACCCACATCCGCTTCGGCTCGGGTTCGCCCCCGGGCCTTTCGATCAACAAGCTCCAGGGGGCCCCAAACTGGAGCTGACGGAGGGCCTGAACCCAGTCCAGGAGGCCGCCCGCTTCGATGGGCGTCCGGCCCTCGGCCTGGAGGGCCAGGATCCGGTCCCCCGCCCTCAGCGGGAGATGAGGAGTCTGCTCGCCGGACCCGTCGCTCCCGAATGGAAACGGCGGTTCCACGACAAGATGGTCCCCCACGACTTTGAGAACCAGGCCGGCTGACTCCAGGGAGGGCCGGTACTGGGAGGAGAGGATTTCTCGAAATTGAAAGCCCAGGAACAGGACGTTGGCCAGGGTCAGAATCAGGAGGAGGAATGTCTTAAAGGGTCGTCCCGCAAGGATCCCTGGCATTCAGACACCGCCTTCACGGCCCCCTTTGGCGCTCCTACCGTCTCCCCCTTCAGACGACTAATGTAACACGGAAGTTTCATTTGTGCATCCTGACGAAACCTCCCCGTGAGCGACCCGTCCGAAGAGACGGAAACCCCTGTTCCAGGCGGATTGAGGAGGCTCGGGTGCTCTGGAAACGTCCCTCCACCCCCTTTCGCTTCGATATCGTGGCTTGTTCGGGCGCAGGTGGAGGCCGATCGCACCTCCACTTCGCTCCGGGCGCAAGCCGTAAAAAGCGCCCCAGAATTATTTTGGACACCAGTGCCTCAGAAGTTTCGGCCGAGGGCCCCGGCCTCCACCAGCATGGCCTTGCGTTGGTTCTCCGTGGCCGAAGGCACCCCGAAGAAGACCTTGGCCGCCACGTCCGGGATGCCGCAGAAACGCAGGGTGCCGTCGGTCATGGGCCGCAGGATGACCTCCTTGGCCTTCCCCGCCTCGTAGCTCGCTTCGGGTGCGCCCGTCGTGGTCACCACCAGGGCCTTGCGGTGCTTGAGCAGACCGCGGGCCCCATCGGGACCGATCTCGAAGGCGAATCCGTTCAGAAATACCCGGTCGATCCACCCTTTGAGGATGGCCGGGGGGGAAAACCACCAGATGGGATAGACAAAGACAAGGCCTTCCGCCCAGAGCACCACCTCCTGCTCCCGCAGGATATCCTCGGGCACCCGGCCCCCCGTGATGGAGCCAAAATCCAGGGCGTCCAGCGTGACCTTGGGATTCTCACCGTAGAGGTCCTTCACCCGGACGGCGTGGCCCGCCTGTTCCAATCCCCGACGGATCTCCTCCTTCACGGCATGGTTGAAGCTCAGGGGGTTGGGGTGGGCATAGACGATCAGAACGTTCATGGATTCTCCTCCTTCGTCTTGAGGTTCCGTCGCGAATCGATTTCAACCCGCTCGAAGCCCCCCTTCTTCCCGGATGGTGTACAATTCCCGCTCCGGGAGAGTATACTCCCCGCAGCCCGTCGGAACCGGCCTCACCGGCGTTGGCGCGACGACCCGCCCCTCACTTGGGCAGACCTTCGAGAGGCCCCGCCGGACAACCCGGAAGGCTCCTTTAGCCCGCTTGCCGCAGACGACGGCTGAGGAGTCCTTCCCACCCCTCCGCAGGAGAACCCATGAGCCAGACCGAGACCATCGGGCCCGATCGCATCGTCTCCATCCATTACACCCTTTCCACCGACGGCGACCAGGTGATCGAGACCAGCGAGGGCGACGAGCCCCTGACCTATCTTCACGGCCACGGGCACGTGATCCCGGGGCTCGAAAAGGCCCTCTTCGGAAAGAAGCCGGGGGACACGGGGACCTTCGTGGTGGCGCCCGAGGACGGGTACGGGCCCCACGATCCCGAACGGGTGGTGCGAGAGCCCCGAAAGCGTTTCGGTTTCGACGTGCAGGCCGGGATGATCCTGCAGGCCCAGCTCGAGGACGGATCCCAGCATCCCTTCCAGGTCGTGGCCGTGGACGAGGCCGAAGTGACCCTGGACGGTAACCATCCCCTCGCGGGCAAGACGCTTCACTTCGCCGTCCGGGTGCTTGATGTCCGCGAGGCCACCACGGACGAACTCGCCCACGGCCACGCCCACGGCCCGGGTTGCCACCACGACCACTGACGCCCGGCCTCACTGTCAGCCGGGGTCGCGCCGCCCAGCCTCACCGCCCGACGCCCTCCCTGAACGCGATTCGATCGCGTAGTAGAGCACCGGCAGGACCAGGAGGGTCAGAAGGGTCGAGGTCACAATCCCTCCCATGACGATCACCGCCAAGGGCCTCTGGATGTCCGCTCCGGAACCCGCGGCGTAGACCATGGGAAGGTGTCCGATGAAGCTCACGAGCGCCGTCATGAAAAGCGGTTTGAACCGCAGGCGGCAGCCTTCGGTCACGGTCTCTTCCAGGGCGAGGCCCCGTTCCCTCAACTGCTTGAAAAAGGCCACCAGCACCACTCCGTTCTGGACCGCAATGCCCAGAAGGACGATGAAGGCGATCGCGGCGGAAACGGAAAGGGTCATTCCGAAGGCCGTGGCCGCCAGAACCCCGCCCACCAGGGCGAATGGTAGGTTCAACAGGACCAGGAGGGCGTTGCGGGCGGTCCCGAGCGCGGTGTACAGCAAGAAGAGGATCAGGAAGAGGACCATGGGCACGACGAGAGCCAGCTGGCGCATGGCGCGACGCTGGTTCTCGAACTGACCTCCGTATTCCACGAAATAGCCCGCCGGAAGGTCTCGAACGGCCGGGGCCAGACGATCCCTCACCTCCCGCACGAATCCCCCGAGGTCCCTCCCGCGAACGTTGGCTTCGACGACGACCCTCCGCATTCCTCCTTCCCGACTCACCTGCATGGGACCTTCCGAAACCCGGATGGCGGCCGCCTGCCCGAGGGGGACGCGCCCGCCACCGGGCGTGGGGATCAGGAGGCCCGCGAGGGCCTCGACGTCGGCCCGGGCCCCCTCCGGAAAGCGCACGACGATGTCGAACCTCCGGTCCCCCTCGAGGAAACGCCCGACGGTCTTTCCAGCGTAGGCGGCCTCGAGGAGGTCGTTCACCGCCCCGATCCGCACGCCGTGCCGTGCGAGGACTTCCGCGTCGGGCAGGACCTGAACCTCCGCCATCCCTGTAACCTGCTCTACTTTCACGTCCCTGGATCCCCGGATGCTCCCGATATCGGCCGCCGCCCGGTCCGCGAAGGCTTTCAAAACCTCCAGGTCCGGGCCGAACACCTTCACCGCCAGGTCGCTCTTCACGCCCGAAATCAGCTCATTCACCCGCAGCGCGATGGGCTGGGAGAAGGAAAGCCGAATGCCCGGAACCTGGGAGAGGTCCCGGTTGAGGGCCTCCACGAGTTCGCCCTTGGACCGGCCCGTTTTCCACTCCCTGCGGGGCTTGAGCATGATGAAGATGTCGGTTTGCTCGGGCCCCATGGGGTCCTCCGAGATTTCCGCGCGACCCGTCTTGCTGACCACCGTCGCCACCTCGGGGAACTTCAGGATGCGCTTCTCCAGCATCGTTCCGACGGCCACGGACCCTTCGAGGGAGGCGTTGGGAAGCCGCACCACGTTGACGGCGATGGAACCTTCGTCCAGGGGGGGCATGAACTCGGTCCCGAGGAAGGGCACGAGGGCGAGGGAAAGGACCAGGACAGCCAGGGCGGCGCCGAACGTGGCCTTGGGGTGGTCCATGGCCCTCCGCAGGACCCTCAGGTATCCCTCGTGAAACCGGCGAACGGCCATGAACTCTTTTTCCTCCACCTGTCGGAGCAGGAGGGACGAAAGCGCTGGGACGACGACCATCGCCACGCCGATGGAGACGAGGAGGCAAATCAGGAGCGCGAGCGCGAGGGGGGCGAACATCTTGCCCTCCAGGCCCTGCAGAGTGAACAGGGGCACGAGGACCAGGGCGATGACGAGGACCGAAAAGCTCACGGGCTGGGCCACCTCCGCCATCGCCTTCACCAGGATCAGACCCTTCCGAGCGGGATCGCGGTTCTCCGCGAGGTGGCGCCGGGCGTTCTCGGCCACGACGATGGAGGCGTCGACGACCATGCCGACCGAGAAGGCGATGCCGCCGAGCGTCATGAGGTTTGAGGACAGGCCGAGGGCGCTCATGACGATGAAGGTGAAGAGGAAGGTGATGGGAAGGGAGGCGACCACGATCACGGCCGTCCGGAATTCGGCCAGAAAGAGCAGCAAGACGAGGATGACCAGGACTCCCCCTTCCAGGAGCGCCTTGGTCACCGTGTGGATGCACGCCTCGATGAGGGCCGTCCGATCGTAGAAGACGTCCAGGCGAAGTCCCTCGGGCAGGCTCCTTTGAAGTTCCTCCGCCGCCGCCTTCACGGCCGAAACGACCGTTTTGGAATTCTCCCCGCGGAGCATGATCGCCATGCCGCAGACGGTTTCCCCCCTCCCGTCGCGGGTGACCGCCCCCTGGCGGACTTGTGGCCCGACGCGGACATCCGCGAGGTCACGGATGCAGACCGGGGTTCCGTCCTTGGCCCGGAGAGGGACCGCTCCCACGTCCTCGACGCTCTCGAAAAGGCCGATCCCTCGGATGTACATCTGCTCCCAACCCTTGAGGATGTAACCGGCCCCGGCGTTTCGGTTGCTTTCTTCCAGCGCCTCCATCACATCGCGAAGGGTCAGGCCGTACTTCACCAATCGTTCGGGCACCACAACGACCTGGTACTGCTTGACCTCGCCGCCGAAGCTGTTGACTTCCGTGACGCCCGGGATGCTCCTCAACCTCGGCGCGATCAGCCAGGTTTGCAGACTCCGCTTTTCCATCGGGGAAAAGCCCTCGCCCTCGAGGGTGTACTGGAAGATCTCCCCGAGGCCGGTGCTCAGGGGGGCCAACTCGGGCTCCACCCCTTGCGGGAGGTCCTCCCGCGCGCTCAGTAGGCGTTCGAAGACGACCTGGCGGGTGAAGTACGGGTCCACATGGTCTTTGAAAACGACCACCACCTGCGAGAGCCCGGCCCGGGAGAGGGATCGGACCTGCGTGACCTTGGGGAGCCCTCCCATGACCAGTTCGATGGGGTGGGTGACCCGCTGCTCCACGTCCAGGGCCGACAGACCGGGGGCCTTCGTGAGCACCATGACCTGGACGTTCGTGACGTCGGGAAAGGCGTCCACGGGGAGCCGAACCCAGGCGACGATCCCGAGGGCGGCCCCGATCGCGGTTCCCAGGAGGACCGGCCATCTCTTTCGAAGGATCCAACCGAAGAGCGCGTCCATGGCCGCCGCCTCAGTCCGCGCATCCGGCGCCCATCTTGGAGCGCAAGACGTCCGACTTCAAGAGGAACGCGCCCCTGGAGACCACCGTCTCCCCGGGCGAAACCCCGGCGAGGACCTCCACCCATCCCCCCTCCCTCCTGCCCGGGGTGACGGGCCGGCGGATGAAATAAGGGCCCTCCAAGTGAACAAACGCGAAAAAGCGCCCCTCGTCTTCGAGGATGGACTCCTCGGGAAGGGCGAGCCCTCCCCTGGTGTCGAGCCGGAGTTTCACACGGGCGAACATTCCCGCCCGCAGAAGGTTGTCCGGGTTGTCCACGACGACCCTCGCGGTGGCCGTGCGGGTGGCCTCGTCCATCGTTCCGCCCACCCGTTCGACCCGGCCCTTGAAAACGCGCCCCCGATAGGCGGCGAGGGTGACCTCCGCCGCCACGGGTTCTCCGGGAGGGGCCGCCAGGAGGGCGGCAAAATCCTGTTCGTACAGCGTCGTTTGAACCCACATGCGCGAGGTGTCGGCGAGCAGGAGCGCCCGGTCCCCCGGTTGAACCAGGGCGCCCAGGCTCAGGGAACGCTCGAGGACGACTCCGGAGAAGGGAGCGCGGACGGGCATGAGACCGGAGGAATCGGGTGAGCGAGCGAGCGTGGAAAGGTCCCGGTCTGTCATTCCCATGCTGACCAGCGCCCCTGCCGCCGCCCCGTGCTCGGCCTCGGCCATCCGAAGGGCGGCCCGGGCTTCGAGGAGGTCCCGCTCGGGGCAGATCCCCTTCGCGAAGAGGTCGGACTCCCGTCGCTCCGTCGCCCGGGCGAGATCCAGCGCGGAAGCCGAACGCGCATACTCCGCCTTCGTCCGGCGAAGCTCGGGGCTATCCACCTGGTAGAGGACCTGCCCCTCCGAAACCCGTTCGCCCACATCCACCAGGATGCTCCGGACTGTGCCGGGCACTACCGGGCCGACGAACACGGACCGTTCCGCGTCGAGCTGGACCTCCCCGTTCAGGTCCCTTCCTCCACCCACCTCGCGAACCCCGGCCCGAACCGTCTCCACCGTACCCCCCTCCCGTGGATCCAGGATTTCGCGGGGTACCTTCGCCACGCCCACCTCGTAGCGGCATTCGTCGCACGTGTAGGCGGGGATTTCGTGTTCGCACCGTTCGGACTTCAGCTCCTCCACGGTGCGGTCCAGGTCCGAGCGCTCCGCCTCGGGGGCACCCGCCTGCGCGTGGTCCGCCCTCGCGGAGACTCCCCCTCCCCCGCAACCGGATGCGAGCGAGAGAATCGTCGCGCAGGCCAGGCACGCCAGGGGAGCTACAGGCCAGGTCTTTCCGTTCATGGTTCAGTCTCCTCCGACGCCGCGTCCTGGGCTCCGGTCAGGCGGTCCAGGTCCGTTTTGGCCAGGCTGAGTCGAATTCGGGCATCGACAAACCGCAAACGAAGGGCCGCCAGGGACCGACGGGCCTCCAAAAGGTCCAGAAGCCGGAATTTCCCCCGCCGGTAGCCCTCGTGGACGGCGGCGTAGACGCGCTCCGCGTTGGGAAGGATTCGATCCCGAAGCGCCTCCACCTCCGCGGCGGAGCTCCGGAGCGCCGAACGCGCCGCCGACGCCGAAGTTCGAAGGCGAAGCTCCTCCGCGCGCCATTCCATGCGTCCCTGGTCCAGTCTCGCGGAGGCCTCGATGACCCCCCCGCGGTTGCGGTTCAGGAGGGGGAGCGGGATGGAGACCGAGGCGAAATAGGCCCTCTCGCGCGTAACCGTGTATCGCTTCACTCCAAAGGAGAAAGTCGGATCCGGTATCGCCTCGCGCCGGGCGCGATCGACGGTGGCCTCCAGGCGTCTGGCTTCCTCCCTCCACCGGCCCAGGTCCGGAAGCCCCTCTACGGCGGAGAGAACGGCGGCTTCATCGGGCACTTCAGCCCTCTCAGGGAGTTCTCCCGCGGCGGAACCGAGACCCGCCGCGTCCATTCCCAGCACCCTGGCGAGCCGTTCCCTCGCAAGGGTGCGCTCACGTTCCGCCCCGCGGAGATCGATTTCCGCCAGGTCCATCTCGTTCTGGGCTTTGACGGCCTCGATGGCCGATGCCTCGCCGGCCTCCACGAGAGAAAGAACCGCCTCGCGCACCGCCCGGGCCGTGTCCAGGTTTTCGGCGGCGATCCGTTCGCTCGCCTGTGCGCCCAGCCATCGCGCGAATTCCCTCTCCACCTCCGCCAGGAGGTCCAGCCTCCGCCGGCGGTATTCCTCCTCCGCGGCGGCCCGTGCCGAATCGGCGGCCTCCGCTTCGGCCCGCCGTTTCCCTCCCAGGCGGACTGTCTGGGAGAGGCCGATGGATTCGAGGGGCGCCCTTTCGATGGACGGACTCTGGCCCCCAAAATCGTCTCGGCCGACCTCCAGAGTGGGATTGGACAGGCCCCGCGCCAGACGGGCCGCGCCTCGCGCCGCCCTCAGCGCGGCGGAGGCGGAGGCGAGGTCAGGGCTGTGCCGAAGGGCGATCTCCTTGCATTCCTCGAGGGTGACCGCTCGGGTGGATTCTCCGGCCGAAGGCGCTTGCGCGGCCGAGACCAGGGCGGTCAAGAAGGAGATCCAAATCAAGGGTAAGCAACGGAACCGGACCATTTTTCGCTCCTGCAACCGGTGTCCATCCCGGAAGGCGAGGAGCCCCCGGGCGCGGGAACACGTGGACGGCGCAGGGGGATGCTAGATCCGGAGGGAGACCCGAAAGCCCCGGCAGGAAGGCGGCGATTCGTCTCGGAGGAAGCCGAGAACCTCCAAGGCGCCGAGCGGGACGGTCGTGGACGGCGCCCGCCCGCCGATCCCCAAGCCCCCTCCGCACGCGGGCGTGGGGAGAACCGGGCCGCGATCTGTCCGCAAAAGGAGCGAAGCGAGAAGGGTGTCGGTGCACCCGGCCTCACCGATGGGGACGGCGGACGATTCCGGAACCGGGCGGCATCCGGGTTCCGCGGCCTCCGGGAGACCATCGGGATCGGTCCCGGAAGGACAGGCGGGGGCCGGATCCTGGCAGCAGACCGAGAAAAGGAATTCCACAGCGCCATGGCCTCCGGGCGCGCTGCACCAGACACGGGGCGCGGCGGTCCAGCAACCCCAGAGGGTCACCACCAAGACTGCCGCCGCGCATCCGACTCGCTTCATGCGAAGCACTCCATGAGCGGTGCAACATAGCACGCCGATCGGAGACCGTCAAACGAACCCTGCGGAATCGGTTCTCAGGCCTTCGAGGCCTTTCCGCCCACGGTCAAGGAGGCGATCTTCACGGTGGGCCCCGCCACGGCGCGGCGCAGCTCGAGGTCGCTGCCGACGCGTTCCACGGACTTGAGGATCTCTCCAAGGTTGCCCGAAAGGGTGACCTCCGCCACGGGATACGCGATTTCCCCTTTTTCGATCCAGAGGCCGAAGGCGCCCACGGAAATGTCTCCCGTTGTGGCCACCGTGCCCTGCCCCAAGGTGCCCGTGAGCAGGAGGCCCTTCTCGACGGACTTGAGGATCTCCTCCGGGGAGGAGGGCCCCGCCTCCAGAATGAGGTTCGTGGTCCCGCCGGCGTGGCCGTTGGACCTGAGGCCCAACTTCTTGGCGTGGTAGGTGTCCAGGAGGTAGTTCTGGAGGACGCCCCCCGCAAGGATGGGCGTCCTGCGAGTGGGGACTCCCTCGGCGTCGAAAGGCCGGGTGCCGGGACCTCCGGGAATGAGCCCGTCGTCCACGACGCTCAGGTTGGGGGCGCAGACCGGCTCCCCGAGCTTGCCCGCCAGGAAGGATCGCTTGCGCGCGACGGCAAAGCCGGACACGCATTCGGAGAGAAAACGAAGGAGCCAGGCCGTCATGGTGGGTTCGAGGACGACGGGGACCTCCTGGGTTTCCACCTTGCGGGCCCCCACCAGGCGCGCCACGCGCCCCACGGCCTTGGCGGCGATGGCCTCGGGCGCCATCAGGCCCGAAACGGTCACGGAGCCGTCCGTCCACCCGTCCTGGATGAGGTTGTCCCCCTCCCCCGCCTGGAAATAGCACCCGGCCCAGACTCCGGATTGCCGGTAGGAGGCCGAAACGCCGCGCGAATTGGCGAGATGAAAGGTCTGCTCCGCTGAACCGTAATTGGCGCCGAGGCTCTTCTTCATCCGAGGGTCTTTGAGCCCCGCCGCCTCGGTCTTCAGGGCCGCCTCCACTTTCTTGTGGGCGGGAAGGGCGGACGTCTCAGGGTCGTACATTTTGAGGGCCGATTCGTCGAAGGACAGGTCCTCCTTTTCGGGAAGGCCGGCGTAGGGATCCGGTTCCGACAGCCGGGCCCGGCCGACGGCCCGCTCCAGAAGGCCCTCGACGGTCTCTTGGGCCAAGTCGGTGGAGGAGGCGCTCGCCGTCCTTCCCTCCACGAAGACCCGCAGGGACAGGGTTCGGGAGTCCGACTGCTGGAGGCTCTCCACGCTCTGGTCCCTCACGCTGACCCGGAATTCCTTGGTCTCCTCGACGGAGACCTCCACGTCCGAGGCCCCCTTGCGCTTCCCGAACTCCACGAGCCCTTCGGCGAGGGCCCGGGGATCCTGCGTGTTCGCGCTCATGCCCTGCCTCCCACGGTCATGCTGCGGATCTTGAGGGTGGGCGTTCCGGCCGTGACGGTGGCCCACTGGCCCCCCTTGCCGCAATTGCCCAGGAAAAAGTCCATGTCGTTGCCGACCATTTCGATGTCCTTCAGGATCTGGACGTTGGTGCCGATGAGGGTGGCGTTCTTCACGGGCCGGGTCAGCTTTCCGTCCTCGATGAGGTATCCGAGGTTCACGGAGAAGGTGAACTTCCCCGTTCCCTGCACCATCCCCCCCTGGTAGGTCTGCGCGTAGAACCCTTTCTTCACCGAGCGGAGGATCTCCTCGGGCGGCGTCTCCCCCTTGGCGAGGACCGTGTTGCACATGCGGGGGATGGCGGGACTGCGGTAGGAATCCCGCCGGCCGTGGCCGTTGCGCTCCAGTTTCATGATCCGCGCCGAGAGGCGGTCATGGAGGAAGCCGACGAGCTTCCCCTTCTCGATGAGGGTCACGGGGCGCGTGGGAGTGCCCTCGTCGTCCAGGGCCAGGCTGCCCCGGAAGCCGGGGATCGTGGCGTCGTCGTAAATCGTCACCACGGGCGTCGCCACCATCTGGCCGAGCTTGTCCCACATGATGGAGGTCTTCTTCCAGTTCCCGTCCGCCTCCAGGGGGTGGCCCACGGCCTCGTGGACCATGACGCCGGACTGGCCCCGTCCAAGCACCACCGCCTGCTCGCCGGCCTGGGCGTTCACCGCGCCGAGGAGGGTGATCGCTTCCCGGGCCGCCTCCACCCCCACGTCCTTGGGGCGCGTCCCTTCCTGGCCGTAGAAGGCCATGCCCACGCGCCCGCCGGCGCTCCCCGCTCCCGTGCTGCGCTCGCCGTTCTGCTCGGCCGTGGCGCGGACGATGAGGCGGGTCTGGGGCCGCGTGTCGCTCGTAAGGAGCCCCTCGCTGTTGACGATGGCCACGCTCTGCCATTCGTCGAGCAGGGTGGCGGAAGCCTTGATGACGCGCTTGTCGTAGGCCAAGGCGGCCGCGTAGGCTTCCTTGACGAGGGCGATCTTGGCCGGCAGTTCGGCCTTCGCCACGGGGCCTTCGAGGGAATAGATCCTTCGCCCCGCCTCCTGCGGAGAGAAGGGCACCACCCGCGCGCCCGCTGCGGCCTCGGCCACCGAGGCCGCGGCCACCGCCGCCCCCTTCATGGCCTCGAGGGACAGATCGCTGGTGTAGCCGTAGCCCCACTGGGGCCCCTTCAGGACGCGGACCCCGGCGCCGTGGACGACTTCCTCCGCCGATTCCTTGACGATGTCGTCTTCCACCGTCAGGGAGCCGGCGATCTTGTGCTCAAAATAGATCTCCGCGAAGTCCGCTCCTCGCGAGAGGGCCGCCTCCAGCACCTTTCTGGCGTCTTCGACGGCCACTCCGAACTGCGTCTGAAGGACCGTCCCGGCCGGCACGACCGCCCGGTCCGCGGCGAGCCGGTCCGAAAAGAGGCCCGAGACGGCGAAGGCGCCGAGGCCCGTACCCGCCACCTTGATGAAGTCCCTGCGCTCGACCTTTCTCATTCCGCTCTCCTCTCGATTCTCGACCGACCCGACAGAGGGTCTTCGGCCCGAAGGCCGGAAAGGTCGTTTACGGGAAGCCGCCCGCCAAGGTTGCAGACCCGTGTCGTCATCCCTGGCGGCCCGGAAGGGCCCGACAAGCGGGAAAGGCGATGTAGGCGGTGGCGGCGGACCGGCCCAGCACGTACCCCGCCGCCGCCGCCACGACGCCCACCCAATCCCACAGGAAGATGCCCAGGCTGAGCCCGAGCACGATCCCCGACACCTCCACAACGGTGGCCCAGGTGGCCGGCGCCGTGGTCCGGTCCACCACCAGGATGGACCGGAGGAAGGCCAGGGCCAGGGTCAAGGCGGGCTGGATCACGAGGATCCGGGAAGCCGGGAGGGCCACCGCCAGGAGGTCTTCCGTCAGGCCCGAGACCTTCACGAACCAGACGTTCGCTAACGGGGTGAAGACGATGGACGCGAAGAGGGCCACCAGGACGGTCCCCAAGACCACGGCGAAGCGGCTCAGCTCAGGAAAGTGCTCCTTCCTCCGGCCCATGAGGGCGATGGCCACCTCCTGGTAGGAGATGCCCGCGCTTCCGAAGAGGAAGACCAGGGCGTTGACCACCGGAAGGGCCGCAAGCGACTCGAGCGGAAGGCGCCCGCGCCCGAGGAAGAGGGTGACGATGGGGTGGACGGCGAGAAAGATGATCGCCGTCAAGGCCAGGGGATAATAGAACCGGGCGATGGCACCGTAGGTGGGCGGGGGGTCTCCAGGCGGCCCCTCCTCCGCGAGGTCCTTCAAGGAGGGGCGGGCCATGAGCCGGCTCGCCACGGCCTCCACCAGCACGCCGGTGGCCAGGGCCGAGGCGCCCGCCACGGCCCCGTCCAGATTCAAGGCGACACCGAAGAGCACCATGGCGGCGCCCATGGCCCCGATCCGCACGGCGGTGCCCACGGCCACCCGCCGGGTTCGCCCGCTCCGGATCACCACGCCGTTGTAAAAGCGGCGGTATCCGATGGCCGCGGGCCAGGGCAGGAGCACGACGACGGCCCGGTGCGCCAGCTCCGCCACCTCCTCCGGAAGCCCGAGGAGATCCCGTGCGAAGGGACCGAATACGGGAGGGAGAGCCAGTACGGCCATGAGAATCGTGGAGGCGCCGCTGAGAAGAAAGGTGAAGTTTCTCAGGCGCCGATAGCTCTCCCGATCCGCCACGAGAGCCGTGGAGGCGCTCAGGAGCATGATGATGGGCGACTCGAAGAGCATGGCCAGCACGAAGGCCACGCCGTAGGCCGCCAGGTTGGGCACGGGGTTCTCCAGGCGCGCCAGGATGGCCGCCAGGTAGGGCCCTTCGAGGGACATCATGAGCCACGTCAGGGCCAGGGGATACCAGAAGCGGAAAATCCGCCCGGGGGTCAGGCGGACCTTCCCATCCTCGGCGGCGCACTCCCCTTCTTTCATCCGCTGGCTTCCCGGCTCGGCTCGGCCGCCGCGCCGGCCTCGGGGGACTCCGGGCCAAGCGGGAGGGTGATCGTGAATATGGCTCCTGGCCCCGGCTCGCGGTTCCTGCCCGAAAGCTCTCCCCCGTGGGACCGCAGGTAGTGGCGCGCCAGGGCCAGACCGAGCCCCGTGTGGCCCGTCCGGCTCGTCACAAAGGGCTCGAAGAGGGAGCCCTGGACGTCTTGCCGGATCCCTGGACCCCGGTCGCGGATCTCCACCTTGGCCCGGTCTCCCTCGGTGGATACCGACACCTCCACCGCCTCTCCGGCAGGCGTGAAGTCCAGGGCGTTTTCCAGAAGGTGCGAGAAGGCCCGACTCAGGGTAGGCGCGTCCCCCCGGACGCGGACGGAACCCTCCGGAGTCCGCATGCGAACGGTCCTCCCCTTCGGAAGACTCGACTCCCCCACCGAGGCCGCCGTCGCCCGGACGAGCGCCGGCAGGTCCAGGATTTCCTCGCCCGCCTCGGGCCGCCGGCCCAATTCCATCAGGTCACGCAAGAGCGCGTCGAGGCGGCGGACCTGTTCTTCCACGAAGCCCGTGAAGGGCGCGCCGTCCTTCCCTTCCTTGGCCGCCCGGATCGCCGCCAGGGTGTTGGTGTGGAGCGCGAAGAGGGGGTTCCGGATTTCGTGGGCGAGCCCCTGCACGAGCCGGCCCTGGTTTTCCACCATGGATACGTGGTGTTCCCGGGCCTGGAGCGCCAGGCGCTCGGCTTCCAAACGCTTCCTTTCGGACACGTCGTTGAAGAGCACGGCCACCCGGCCTGGACCGGTCCTGTAGGCGAAAACGTCGAAGAACCCGGCGACGCGCGAGTCCCGGTACTCGGCCCCCACGAGGTGGAGGGGTTGGCCCGTGCGGCACGTGTTCAGGTAGGCCGCTTCCATCTCTCCGGCGGCTTCGCCGGTGAACACCTCCCGCAGAGGTTTCCCGACCATTTGATCCTCGGAAAGATGGAGGATTCCGCACGCGGCGGGGTTGACCCCCGTGAGGACAAGCCCCCCGCCCGCCTCCTCCCTCAAGAACACGATGCCCATGGTGGACGCCTCCACGAGCCGCCGGAAGCGTTCCTCCCCTGTCCGCACCTCCTGCTCCAGGCGCTGGCTCGTCAGGAGGATGTAGCAGATGGAGCCGCCCGTCGCCGCCACGAGGGTCAGGGAGAAGTAGGCCGTGTGGAAGTACGGCGAATCAAAAAGGCCGTGGGACGGGTTGGTCATCCATAGGAGGGCCCGAACCAGGACGGCCGCGCCCATGAGGACGTACAGGACCGCGAAGAGACGGTAGAGGTGGTTCGTCCACCCCTGTCCGGCCAGAAAGACCCAACTGATTCGGAAGCTGACCCAGGCGATGCAGACGGCCACCACGAGGCTTCGAAGGACGACCTCGTCGCGCCCCACCGCGAGCCACCCCTGGAGAAGAAGAAAGGGAATGGCGCTCCAGTACCACAGGCGGGAGGCCCTCGTGTCCCGCACGAACCGGAGGGCCCCCTCCAGTTCGAGAACCATGCCGAAGTAAATACATGCGTTCGTCACCAGGACGCCGGGAAGGAGGGGGACCGCCTCCCGCACGGCGAGGGACAGGAGACCCAGCATCTGGAGCGCCGTGCCGAAGACCCAGGCGAGATAGCCCGGACACGTCCTCTGACGCGCCCGGTACATCAAGAGCAGGACCACCAGGAAGGTGCCGAGGAGGAAGTTGCAAAAGATCAGCGTTTTTACGTCCAGCGCCACGCCGAACCTCCGCCCGTTGCGAGGGGGCCCAGTTTACCACAGGGGACGTACCTCCCCGGCCCGGCTCCTTTTCCGATTCGGGCGTCCCCACCGCCCTTCGCCCCCTCATTCACAAATCCAAAACGCCCTTTTCTTTCCCCCTCCCTCTCCTCTGGCGTTGCGCCGGCGGCGCCGGGACGCGCCTTCCTCCGCTTTGCTCCGGAAGGCAGGCAGCATAAGACGCGCAAAAAAATCTTGGACAGGCATGATTCCAAATCCAGAATTCGCAATTCGAAATGCCCTTCCGCCTCACGTCTCACGTCTCACACAAAAGAAAGACCGCCCGCGCGAGGCGGGCGGCCCTGGAGGAACGGTGCGGGGGATCAGCCGTTCTTCTTGACGAACTCCTCCATGAAGGAAACAAGGGTCTCGATCTGGGGAACGGTGACGGCGTTGTACATGGAGACCCGGATGCCTCCGAGGTCGCGATAGCCCTTGAGGCCCACCATGCCGTTCTTTTTGGCCTCGGCGATGAAGGCCGCGGTGAGGTCCTCGGTGGGGAGGAAGAAATCCACGTTCATGTAGGAGCGGTCTTCCTTCACCGTGACCCAGGGCTTGTAGAAGCCCGCGTGGCGGTCGATGCAGCCGTACAGCAGCTCGCCCTTCTTCAGGTTGTTCTTGTAGATGACCTCGAGGCCGCCGATCTGCTTGTTGTAGCTGAGGACGTTGCGCAGGATGTAGATGGAGAAGCAGGGCGGGGTGTTGAAAAGGCTGTTCTTGTCCGCGTGGATCCTGTACCGGAGCATGGTGGGGATCTTGTCCGTACACATCTCCAGAACGTCGTCCCGGATGAGGGCCACCACCAGTCCCGAGGGGCCCAGGTTCTTCTGGGCGCCGGCGTAGATGAAGCCGAAGGGCTTTACGTCGAAGGGGCGCCACATGAAGTCGCTGGACATGTCGGCGGCCAGGGGGATGCCCCCCGTCTCGGGAAAGGTCTTCCACTGCGTCCCGTAGATGGTGTTGTTCGAGCAGATGTGGACGTAGGCGGCATCCGCGTTGACCTTGATCTCCTCGGGCCGGGGCAGGCGGCAGAACTTCTCGGGCTCGGTGGAGGCGATGCAGCGGGCGTTTTCGCCGGCCACGATCACGGCCTCCTTGTAGGCCTTCTTGGCCCACGAGCCCGTCACGATGTAGTCGGCCTTGCGCCCCGAATGAAGGAGGTTCATGGGCAACATGGCGAACTGGAGGTTCCCCCCCCCCTGGAGAAGGAGGACCTTGTAGTTGTCGGGGACGTTCAGGAGCTCCTTCACGAGGGAAATGGCCTCGTTGTGGACGGCGTCGTACTCCTTCGCCCGGTGGGAGATCTCCATCACCGACATGCCCGTGTTTTCGAAATCCAGGAGTTCAGCCTGGGCCCGTTCCAGCGCCGGGAGGGGAAGACCCGCCGGCCCCGCGTAGAAGTTGATCACCCGCTTTGCCATCGTCATCTCCTAATCGTTCGGACCATTTTGCCGGGAGTACGGGAGGATGGGAGGGTTTCCTTCCCCATGCGACGGATTCCTTCTCCCGAACTTCCCTTCCTTGCCGTGAGTCATTTCCGATTCTTCAGGATCTCGACCACGATGTCGCCGATGCGCAGGAGGTTCTCCTTGGAGGAGGCCCCGATGTGGGGCGCCATGAGGACGTTGGGCGCCGTCAGCAGGGGGCAGTCGGCGGGGGGCGGGTCGCTGGACCATACGTCGGTGCCGTAGGCGGCCACCTTTCCGCTCTTCAGGGCCTCCGCCAGGGCCGCCTCGTCGAGGATCTTGCCCCGCCCGGTGTTGATCAGGATGACCCCGTCCTTCATTTTGCCGATGAGGGCCGCGTTGACCATGCCACGGGTCTCCTCGGTCAGCGGCGTGTGGAAGGAGATGTAGTCCGATTTGGCGAGGAGTTCGTCCAGGGGGACGAGGCGCGCCACGGGGTGCTCCTTGAGGTAGGGGTCGTACGCGATCACCGTCATGCCGAAGGCCCTGGCCCGGGTAGCCACCTCGGAGCCGATGCGGCCCACCCCGAGGAGGCCGAGGGTCTTCTGGTAGAGTTCCGTGCGCTTGAGCTCCTTCTTGAGCCACTTCCCCTCCTTCATGGAGGTGTGGGCTTCCACGATGCGGTTGGGGATGGCCAGCATGAGCGCCATGGCGAACTCGGCCACGGCCACCGAGGAAGCTTCGGGCGTATTCATCACCTCGATGCCCCGCGCGCTGCACGCGGCCTTGTCCACGTTGTCCAGCCCCACCCCCCCCCGAATCACGAGTTTCAGGGCCGGGGCCTTCTCGATCAGGTCGGGCGTCACCTTGGTCTTGGAGCGGATCAGCAGAACTTCCGCCTCCGCCAATCGGCCCATGTCTTCGAACACTTCGCCGAAACGCTCCAGCCTCTTGGGGAGCCCCTTGTCGAACGCGTCCGCAATCAGGATCTTCATCGCTTACCCTCCGTTTGGACAGGGAAGACGAGAGGGAGGGGGGGAATGGAAACGTTGAGCCTCTCCATCCCTGTCCCTACGATCGGCCTCCCCCAATACTAATCCTCAATAAGCCGCACGATGAGCCCGCTTCTCAGTTTGGGCTCGAACCACGTGGACTTGGGCGGCATGACCTGCCCCGCGTCCGCCACCGCCATGAGCTGGGGCAGGCTCGTGGGATAGAGGGCGAAGGCCACGGCCCAGCCCTCCTTGACCCGACGCTCCAGCTCCTTCGTCCCGCGGATCCCCCCGACGAAATCGATGCGCTTGTCGGTGCGCGGGTCCGCGATCCCCAGGACGGGCCCCAGCAGGTTGTCCTGGAGGATGGAAACGTCCAGCCCCTTCACCGGGTCCTGCGCCGGATAGGTGCCCGGGCGGGCCGCCAGGCGGTACCACTCTCCGCCCAGGTACATTCCGAACGTGGCCGGGCGTTCGGGTTTGGGCGCGACGCCCTTTTCCACGGAGAAGGCCCCTCCGATCTTCGCAAGGAAAGCCTCCGGGCTCAGGCCGTTGAGGTCCTTCACCACGCGGTTGTAGTCGAGGATCTTCAACTGGTCGTGGGGGAAGACCACGGCCATGAAGTACTCGAAGGGCTCCTCCCCCGTGCGTGCGGCGGCCCTGGTGCGCAGAGCCTGGCCCGTCCGGACGGCGGCGGCGGTGCGGTGGTGGCCGTCGGCCACGTAAAGGGCGGGGACCTTTTCGGCGAAGAGGCGCTCGATGTCCTTCAGGTCCTCTTCGTCGGCGATCACCCAGACCGTGTGGCCGAAGCCGTCGTCGGTCACGATGTCGTAGACGGGATCGCAGGAGCGGGCGCGGTCCACGATCTCGTCGATGGCGGGAACCGCCCGGTAAGTCAGGAAGACCGGCTCCGCATTGGCGTTCTGCTCCATCACGTGGCGCGTGCGGTCGTCCTCTTTGTCCTTCCTCGTGAACTCGTGGCGCTTGATGAGACCGTTTTCGTACTCGGTGACGGCGCATAGGCCAACGAGGCCCGCCTGGACGTGGTCTCCCATCCTCTGCTGGTATACGTAGAAGCAGGGCTGGGGCTCCTTGAGCAGGACTCCCTCGGCGATGAAGCGGCGGAGGTTCTCCACGCCCTGAGCGTAAACGCGATCGTCGTAGAGGGGAACGGAGGGGTCCAGGTCGATTTCGGGCTTGCCCACGTGGAGAAAGGAGTAGGGATTGCCCCGGGCCAGATTCCTGGCCTCGTCCGAGTCAATGACGTCATAGGGGTGGCTGGCGATCTTCTCCGCGAGGTCAGGCCTGGGCCTGTAGCCGCGGAACGGCTTCAACTTCGACATGCGGCGACCCTCTGGCGGGCTCCGGATGTGGGGTGGAGGCCCGGAGCGCCCGCGATGGCTCCCGGCCGGAAGGTCAGCATATCCAAAGAAATCAACGCCTTCAAGGCCCCTCCGGACCTGCCCGGGCAAGGGGGGTTTTCCCCCAGGCCCAACCCCGCGCAAGGCCGAGAACGAGGAGGGAGGACCCTTCCCGGTGCTATACTCCGGCCTCGGGGCCCGAAGCCCCGCCGCGTGAGGAGGGGCACGATGTCCCTGTACGCCGTGAAGAAATCCATCGTCAACCTGATTCCGGGGCGTCTCGTCCGCGTCTTCGCCGCCCCGTACGTCTCCGGCGACTCGCTGGACAAGGGATTGGCCGTGGCGGATCGCTTGTTCGAGGAGCGCGGCATTCACACGACCCTTGACGTCTTGGGCGAAGCCGAGAAGACCGAAGCCAAGGTCCGCGGGGCCGTGGAGAACTACCTGAGGGCCCTGGAGGCCGTGAAGACTCGAGGCTACTGCACCTTGTCCATCAAACCCGGCCATTTCGGTTTCTACGTCAGTCCGGACCTCTGCCGCCGGAACGTGGAGGAAATGGCCGCCGCCTGCCAGGCCGCCGGAAGGGGTCTCACGGTGGACATGGAGGACACGGACCTGACGGACTTCACCTTGGACCTCTACCGGGACCTCAAACCCAAGTACCCGATTCTGGGCACGGTCCTCCAGTCCCGTCTTCACCGCACTCTCGACGACGTGGACCGTCTCGACGGGCTGAACGCCCACGTGCGGGCCTGCATCGGCATATACAACGTGGGCCCCGACAAGGCCTTGACAAACCGGCGGCAGATGAAGGAAAACCTCTTGCTTCTCATCGAGAAGCTCCTCGATCGTGGCCACTACGTCTGCGTCGCCACCCACGATATGGAGTACCTCGCCAAGGCCCGGGACCTCCTCCGCCGGAAGGCCGTTCTGAAGGACCGCTACGAATTCCAGATGCTCCTCGGCGTCCCCCGGGACCGCGTCCAGAAGGAACTCGTCGCCGCCGGCGAGACGGTGCGTCTATACGTCCCCTTCGCCTCCGACTGGGACGACGCCATCGCGTACCTGCGCCGCCGCATGCTGGAGAGCCCTTCCATGTCCCTGCTCGTTCTGAAGAACCTCTTCGTGAGGGGCCATTGAGGGCGTCAGAAAGCGAGCAATTGAGTAAGTGAGCAGGCGAGCAGGGAGAAGGAGGGTCTCCGAGAAAGTCCGGGGAACGAGAATCTCAGGCACAGCCACGGCTGACGGCCTTCTCCGACCCTCGCCTTCGAAGCCTGCACCCGCTCATCGCTCTTGTGTCCCCTCGTGCTCTGGACTTCGCGCCTCAGCCTTCCCCCCGTCCGTAGATTTGAAAGGCGGCCCAGTAGTAAGGGGGGAGCGGGAGGCCTGTAGCCTTTCCGTCTCGCAGGGCGGACTGGGCCTTCCGAAGGGCTTCGGAAGGGCCCGCGCCCCGTCCGAGGTGCTCGTAGAAGGCCCCCATCAGACGCGCCGTAGCGGAATCCTCCACCTTCCACAAGGAAGCCGCCACCGCGGGCGCTCCCGCGGCGTGGAATGCGCGCACGAGGCCCAGAAGGCCCTCCCCTGCCACCTCGCTCCCCAGACCCGTCTCGCAGGCCGACAGGACCACCAGTCGAGCCGGTATTCTCATCTCCTCGAGCACTTCCCAGGCACGTACCCGCCCGTCTTCCTCGGGGCGCCCGTCGAGCGTGTGCTCGAGGAGGAGGCAGGAATTCATGGGAAAGCGGTTGTCCAGGGTGGCGTGACAGGCGACGTGGAGCACTGAGGAGGCTCTGGCGGCCTCCCGAAAGCGCTTCTCCGTCGCTTCCTCCCCCTGGAAGAAGCGACATTCCCGACCGAGGCGGCCGAGTTCGCGGGCCTCCGGGAGTGTGGCGGCGAGGCTCGGGCGAGCCGTGCCCTCCTCACCGCTATACGCGAATGCGGCCACCGCCCCGTCTTGGGAAGTCGCTTTCAGCAGCCCGCCCAGTTCGACGTAGGCCGTGGCGGAAGGGGATACGGAAAGGGTCTTCAGCGCCCCGAGGAAGGATCCGTCCCTCTTGGAGCCGAGAGCACCGAAGGGAAGGCCGTGCAGAGGCCCGTCGGGCACGATCACGAGATGGCGCGAGGGGCCGACGATCGCATCGACGGGGCCCAGAAGGAGATCGTAGAGGTCCTGCCCCCGCGCCGTGACCCGGTGGATGCTCCGCGCCGGGCTCCGGGCCTCCAAGATGGCCTCCCGAAAGGCGCTTACCCTCTGTCCGAGCGCGTCCCGTCCGACGGGGAGGACGACCGCTCGAAAGCCGCCGCCCGAGGCCACGGCGAAGAGGCGCGTGGAGGACTCCCCCACGGAATAGGCCACGAGGCAGGTCCCTTTGGAGAGCCGAGATTGGACGGCCTCCACCCCGAGCGGCCTCGGATAGGCCAGCGAAGCGAAGGCCGGCGACTGCTCGCGCACCTTGACGGCCAAAGCCGCCCGCTCGGCGCGCAGTTCGGAGAGGCGGAGCGTCAGGCGTTTGAAACCCGCAGAGCCGGCCTCTTCTCCTGATTCCGCAAGGGCCTCCAGGACCCGCCCGCAAGCCCTGTCGAGCCGGCGCCCCTCCCGCGCCAGATCCGGGGACACCTGAATGGACCGGTGGAGATCCCGATCTCCGAGGATCTCGAGCAAGACCCGGGCCTTCCCGCGCTCCAGCGCCGAGAAGGCCTCCTCGCCTCGCCCGGAGGACAGCAGGAGGTCCATGGTCTCTTCGTAGAAGGGGAACACACCGGAACGGTACTCGGCGCGCACCTCGTGGGAGCCGCCCAGACGGCCCATCTGGGAGTCGAGCGCGTCCAGAGCCCGCAGAGACCAAGAGATGGCCTCGTCCCTCTTCCCCTCCCGTGTGGCCACCCCTCCGAGCGCCCGCATGGCCTCCGCTTGGGCCAGGCTTCCAGGGGCAAGGCGGGAGCGGATGGAGAGGGCCTCTTCGAGGAGAGCCCTGGCGGCGGCGACGTCGCCGCCCTTCAAATCGAGAAGACCTTCATGATACAGGGCTCCGGCCAGACCCAGCCCCCCCGGCGCCGCCTTGCGGAACAGGACCTCGGACCTCTCGAAGCGGGACCTCGCCTCCTTTAGGTCCCCTGTGCGAAGGGCCTCCATGCCCAGGTTGAAGTGGCTCCCGGCTGCGCCTGCCCCTTCGGGCGCAAAGGACTCCTCGATCGCAAGCGCCTGGAGGTGGGCTTCCCGGGCCCGGGCGCTCTTGCCCTCGGCCCCCAGAACGGCCCCGAGGTTGCTCAGACAGGAGGCCAGATCCAGGCTCCCCGGCGCCTTCTTCTCCATAAGGACCACGGCACGCGCGTACCACGCTTCGGCCTGCAGCGCGTCGCCCCGAGATTCGGCCACGCCCGCCAGGTTGTTCAGGCTGGCGGCCACGGCCGGGCCCTCGGGGTCGTGCCGTTCGCGGAGGGCCAGAGCCTCTCGGTGGCACGATTCGGCCTTCGAGAGGTCTCCCCGCTCGTGGGCGATGAGGCCCAGGTTGTTCAACGAATTGGCCAGGACCAGGCTTCCCGGATCGAGGCGCCGCTGGATCGCCAGGGCCCGTCCGACGTACTCTTCGGCCTCGGAAAGATCGCCCAGGTTCCGGTGGACGCTCCCCAGGTTCGAAAGAACTTTACTGGAGCCCACCCCTCCCGGTTCGGACTTTTCGAAGAGCGCAAGCGCCTCGGCGTAAAGGGCCGCGGCTCCTTCGAAATCGGCCCGTGCGAAGGCGATACCGCCCAGGCTGTTTAGGCTCTCGGCCTCGTCGGGACTGCCGGGGGCCGCTTTTCTCCTTGCGGCAAGGGCCTCCCGGTGGGGCGGTTCGGCGGCGGCGAGGTCCCTCCTCACCCATGCCGCCGCCCCTTGGCGGTACAGGCACTCGGCCCTCCAGAGGTCCGCCTCGCCGTAACGGGCCGCGCAGATCGCCGCGGCCCGCGCGAAGGCCTCTCCAGCACCCGCCAGGTCGCCTTGTTTGCGAAGCAGGTTTCCCCGTTCCAGTAGGATCCCGGGGAGCACCTCGGTCGGCAGATCGCCCGCCAGGGCTTCGGCCTTTTCCAGAGCGCTCAGGGCCTCTGGCCACCGGCTTTCAGACGCCGCGCTCCGAGCGGCCTGGACCCTTTCCCAACAGCCGTCCATGCGGACGTCCTTGCGGCCGGGGCAGACCTTGAGCCCCCCGCGGCCCGGTCCAAGGTTCCAGTTGACCGGCGTTCCATTTCTCTCGCCCTCGAGAAGGGCGGTGCCATAACCGGCCCTCAAGGCCTCGAACCGCTCCCACGCAAAGGGAGACGACAGGACTACCCACTCGCCCGGGCGCCCGTCCTCCGAAAGGACCGCCGCCCGCGCGAGCCGGTCCCCCGCCGCGAGGCCCGCTTTCTCGGGGGCGGAAAGGGGCGCGACGGACTCCACGACCACTTCGGCCCGAAGGGAAAGGAGGACAAACCCCGCGAGAACCGCGGTCAGACCAGCGCTCCACCTCCGGCGAACCGCTCCCGGTCGCGCTTCCTTCATTGAACCCTCCCCGACTCGACCCATCCTGGGATACAATCGTCGCCGCGTTGAGGGCCCATCGGAACGGAACGCCGCGGGAGAGCCGGCGGCCGCGCCATATGACCCAGGGCCCTCGCGAACGGGGAGATTCACATGCTGGAAACGGGCCCGGGGGCCTCGGACACTTCGTTGCCCGACGACCCGGCCTTTTCGGAGGTCTACGCGAGGCACCAATCGTGGGCCGTGGGGTATTTCGTGCGCAAGGGTTTCCCGAGAGAGCAGGCCTTCGAATTCACCCAGGATGTCTTCTTGTGCGTGTATCTCAATCGGAAGCACCTGGAGCCGGAGGAGCGCCGGGTGCCCTGGCTGGTGACGGTCGTGAAGAACAAGGCCATCTCCGAACATCGCCGGCGCGCCTTTCAGGGAAGGCACCTCTCCATGGTGGAACCGCCCGCGGAGGCGCCCGATGAACTGGCTCCGAACCCCGAGGGCCGGGCCGCCTCTTTCGAAGAGATTGCGGCGCTTCACGCCCGCATCCGAGAGATGCCCGAGATGATGCGCCGCTGCCTCCTCCTCCGGTACGTCCATGACCTGGGGCCCCAGGAGGCTGCGGACCTCCTCGGCCTTTCGGTGAACACCGTGAAGACCCATTTGCGGCGCGGGCTTGAGTTCCTCCGGGCGGGACTCGAACCCGCCAACCAGGGGGGACCGTGAACCGCGAAGATCTGCGCCGCGCCCTGGAGCCCTTTGGCCTGGAAGGGGGACCGTGCCCCTCCCCGGATGCGGTCCTCGCCCTCGCCGCGGGAACGGCTCCGGAACCGGACGCGGAATCCCTCCGCGCTCATCTTTCCTCCTGTCCGGCGTGTCTGGAAATCTGGCTGGAAGGGCGGTCCCTCTCCGCCTCCATCTCGCGCTCACCGACGCGGGTCCCAACAAATCGCAACGGGCTGGGGCGCCGGGATTGGGCCCTCGCGGCCGCCCTCGCCGTCGCGGTTCTCGGGGCGGGCGTTTCGGCATGGTTGTGGAGGGAAGCCCGAGCCTTGAACCTCCGTCTGGCCGAATCGGCCCGGATCCAGAGCGTCGCACCGGCACCAAGGGCGGCACGGCTCGTGGAGCTTCTCCCCGATTCCTTCGCGGTCAGGGGGGCGGCCGAGGACCTTCCCTCCCTGCGTTCCAGCGAGCCCACGGCCCTGCTGCTCACCACTCTTGAACCCCTGCCGGAAGGCGCCGTGGCCCGCCTTTCGGGCCCCTCGGGACGGGAAATCTGGAGGGGGACCCTCCCTTCCTCGGGCGGCGCCCCATGGCTTCTCCAGATGCCCTCCGGGCTCCTCCCTCCCGGCCCCGCCTCGGTGGAGATCCTCGATCCCGCCACCGGCGCGGTCCTCTATCGCTTCCCCTTCACCGTGTTCTGATCCCCGTTGGCCGCACCGTGTCCGTGTTTCCTCGCGGTTCACCCCGAGGAAGGAACCAAGCGTGTATCCGGAATAAGAGGCCCCAATGGCGGGGTGGAGGGAGCGCCGAACGGCGCCCGAAGGAGCGGCCCATGACTCGAAGCAGGGGAAAAGGCTACAAAACGTTTGTCATCTTTCTTGCCGCCATGTCCCTGGCCTGGTCGGCCTGGGCCCAGACGGGAACGGCCTATGCCTGGGGCAAGGACGACTACGGCCAGATCGGGACGGGTGTCCCCGTCCAGAGGTCCCTTCCCGTCCAGGTGGCGGATTCGGACCCCTTCGTCCAGCTTGGCGCCGGCATATACTGGGGTATGGGCCTCAAGGCCGACGGCACCGTGTGGACCTGGGGAACCAACGGGAACGGCACCCTCGGGCAAGGCTTCTACGGCGGGGCGTCGGGCACGCCGCAGGCGGTCCCCGGACTGGCCGAGGTCGTATCCATCGGCGCGGGGCCCCTGCACGCCCTGGCCGTGAAGGCCGACGGCTCGCTCTGGACGTGGGGGAGCCGTGACGCGTACAAGCTCGGCCGGACCTGCTCGCCCCTCACCTGCTATGCGAGTCCGGGCGCCGTGAGCGGTCTTCCCCCGATGACCCAGGCAGCCGGCGGCCACAACCACTCCCTGGCCCTTTCCGCCGATGGGACGGTGTGGGCCTGGGGGAGCAACGAGTACGGCCAGCTGGGCACGGGGACAACGGGCACGGCTCAGACGCCCGTTCAAGTACCGGGGCTCACGTCCATCGTTTTCATCGCCGCAGGCGGGTACCACTCCCTGGCCATTCGGTCCGACGGGACCCTGTGGGCCTGGGGCGGCAACTTCTCCAATCAACTGGGGGACGGAACCACCACGACGCGCCTGTCCCCTGTCCAGGTCCCCGGGCTCGCGGACGTGGCCTTCGTGGCCGCCGGATCGAGCCACAACCTGGCGGTCCTGGAGAACGGGACCCTATACGTCTGGGGGAGCGGAAACCATGGAAAGCTTGGGCTGGGGGACACCTCCGGGCAGGCTTCACCCGCTCTCTCCCCCCTCTCGAACGTGGTCTCGGCGAGCGCGGGGGAGGAGCATTCCGTGGTCCTGAAGGCCGACGGATCGGTCTGGGTCTTCGGCAAGAACGACGTGGGCCAATTGGGGGACGGGACAACGACAGATCGGTACTCTCCCACGGAATGCGGCATTCAGACCCTCACCACGGCCGCCTCGGCAGGTCGCGACCATACCCTTCTTCTCGCCTCGAACGGTCAGGCCTGGGCCGTGGGACAGGACCAGAACGGGCAATTGGGATCGGGACGCGAACCGGTCAAGTGGAGCCCGGTCCAGGTCGCCGGACTCGGAAGCGTCGTCTCCCTGGCCGGTGGGGGCGGCTGGTCCATGGCCCTTCGAGAGGACGGCACCGTCTGGGCCTGGGGAGAGAATTCCAATGGCGCCTTGGGCAACGGCACCCGGACCCCGAGCGACGTCCCCGTCCAGATACCGGGCCTGAGCGGCGTGATCCGGATCGCCGCGGCGCGGGGCGGAGGAGGCTTCGCCCTCAAGTCCGACGGCACGGTGTGGTCTTGGGGAAGCCGGTATTACGGCCTTCTGGGCCGGGACGGCGATTACCTCACCGTGGGCCAGGTGGAGAACCTCTCCGATATCGTCTTCATCGGAGCGGCCTGGTGGCACGCCTTCGCCGTGAAGAGCGACGGGACCCTGTGGATGTGGGGCCGGGGGTACTACGGCGCCCTGGGGAACGGAACCACGGATAACGCATCCTATCCCTTCCAATTGGCGGGAATCCCTCCCGTAGCCATGGCGGCGGGAGGCATGGACTTCACGGCGGCCGTACTCCAGGACGGGGGGGTTTACGCCTGGGGGCAAGGAGACTCCGGTCAACTGGGCGACGGCACCAGCACGGACCACTTCACGCCGCAACCCGCCAACATCTCCAACGTGGCCTCCATCGCCGGCGGCTACAACCACGTGCTCGCCATTCACGACGACGGGACCGTCTCGGGCTGGGGAGCCAACGACCGGGGACAGCTCGGCGACGGGACGACGCAGAACCGATATTCCCCCGTCCCCGTTCCCGGGCTCGTCGGAGCCACTGGCCTGGCGGCCACCATCCAGAGCAGCTTGGTCCTCCAGGGCGACGGCACCCTCTGGACCTTCGGAGACAACACGAACGGGGAGCTGGCCCAGCCCTTCAGCGTCTCCACCGGGACCGCCCCCGTGCAGGTCGCGGCCTCCGTCTTGACCATCGGATCAGGCGCCAACCACGGCCTGGCCGTTGTGACCTGCGCCCTGGACCTCTCCACCTCCGTTCCCTCTTCGGGCGTCATGGGCCAGCCCGTGGCCTTTGGCTCCACGCTCAACCTCGTGGGCGACTGCACGGGGACTCCGGCCTACCTGTGGGCCTTCGGGGACGGCGCCGAATCCACGGAAGCGGACCCCTCTCACACCTACGCCTCCGCGGGGACCTACGCGTGGACCTTGACCGTCACCCTCGGGAGCCTAACGGCCTCCGCCGGAGGCAACTTCAGCGTGGCCGCGCCTCCCCTCTACGCCGATGCCCAGGCCGACACGCTCACAGGTAACGTTCCTCTCACGGTCCACTTCACCGGCTCCGGCACGGGGGGAATCGCTCCGTACACCTACCTCTGGGATTTCGGTGACGGAGGCACCAGCACCGAAGCGAACCCCACCCATCTCTACACCACCAAAGGGGACTACACCGTCACCTTCACGGTGCGCGACACCACCAACCAGACCGCAACCGAGACCCTCGCCATCGCGGCCACGGCCCTCGCGCCCCAGATCACCTCCATCGTGAAGAAGACGGGACCCTTCCGGCTCCTCGTCAGCGGCTCCAACCTTCAGCAGGGCGTCCGCGTTTTCATCAACGGCATCGAATGGACCCCCGTCACATGGAAGAGCGCCTCGAAGATCGTCCTCAAGGGCTCCACGCTGAAGACCGCCGTTCCCAAGGGGACGCCCACCGTCTTCCGATTCCTCAACCCCGACGGCGGAGAAGTTTTCACGACGTGGCAGTACTGAGCTTCGAAGGAGCCTGGGGAATAAGTGAGTAAGTGAGTAAGTGAGTAGCTGAGTATGGGGGGCCGGGGCGGCGTGGACGCGCGTTCCGGCCCCTTCTGCGTACAATTCGTCCCCGCCCGGGCGCCCATCCCTCCCAGCGGTGCAACGAACCAAAACGGGTTTTCGTAAACACCCTTTCGAGGACGCGCCGCGGGGTTCGCCCGCGTGTTAGAATCGAACCGAGCGGCCCGAAAGCGGGCCGCCCCTTTTCGAGGAGCACCCGATGGGGCATGAACTCAGCACGCCGGACATCATCGCCCAGAAACTGGACCAGGCCGCCGACGCCCTCCGCGAGTCGGGCGCCGACCTGTGGCTCACGTTCGTCCAGGAAACGAGCGCCGGCGCCGAGCGGATTTTCTACTACATCTCCCCGGGACACCTCACGTGGGAGAGCCTCATCGCCATCACGCCCGCCGGGGAGCGCTTTCTCATCTGCGGCCGCTTCGACCAGCAGGTCTTCGAGGCCTCCAGGCTCTTCACCGAAGTCATCACCTTCGTCCAGGACTTCCGCGAGCCCTTTGAAGGGCTCATGGCCCGGCTGAAGCCCCGGCGCGTGGCCGTGAACTTCTCCACGAACGACACGGCGGCGGACGGCATCCCCCACGGCCGATTCCTCTACCTCGAGGAGCTTTTGAAGTCCTTCGCCCCGGGCGCCCAGGTTGTCTCCGCCGAGTCCATCATCGGCGCCCTCATCTCCCAGAAATCCCCCATCGAGCAGGCCCACCTCCAGGCGGCCGTGAACCACACGGTGGACCTCTTCCGGGACATCGACGGGTTCCTTCGGCCGGGCCGGACCGAAAAGGAAATCTACGATTTCGTCCAGGGCCGCATGGCCGCCAAGGGAGTCTCCCCGAGCTTCCAGACCCTGGTCTTCGCGGGGGACCGCGGGGCGGGCATGGGCCACGGGACCGCCACGGACAACGCCGTCCGCGAGGGAGACCTGGTCCACGTGGATATGGGCGTCTTCGTGGGCGGTTACGCCTCGGACATGCAGAGGACGTGGTACGTCCGCAAGCCCGGGGAAACGGCGGCGCCCGAACCCGTTCAGAAAGGCTTCGACACCATCGTCCGGGCCATCGACGCCGCCGCGGCCATCCTCCGGCCGGGGATCCCGGGGACCGAGGCCGACGCCGCCGCCCGAGCGGTGGTCGTGGGGGCCGGCTACCCCGAATACCCCCACGCCCTGGGACACCAGCTCGGACGCCACGCCCACGACGGCGGGTGCCTGCTGGGGCCCCGCTGGCCCCGGTACAAGAACACCATCCTTCTACCCGTCCGGGAGAACCAGGTCTTCACCCTCGAGCCCTCCCTGAACGTCCCGGGCTTCGGCGCGGTGGGCATCGAGGAGGACGTCCTCGTCACCCCAGGTGGCCCCCGTTTCTTCGCCGAACCCCAGCGGGAATTGTGGTACGTGTAGGGCGGCCGGGATTCAGGGAGACCTGGATTTCCGTTTCCCGCTTCCCGTCTTGTTTCTTCCCAAATCATGCGTGTCCAAAATAAGGCAGCGTGTCTCCTTCGAACGTCGGCCGGGCCCTGGCCGCGCCCCTGGCGCGGCACGGAGGGCCTGGTCCGGGCGCGTCCATGCTAGCCTCCCCGCGCGCCGGGACGCGCCTTCCTCCGCTTCGCTCCGGAAGGCAGGCCGCATAAGACGCGCAAAAAAACCTTAGACAGGCATGGTCCCAAATCCCAAATCCGCTATCCCCAATTGCCTCTTCTTCCTCCTTCCTCCTTCCGCCTTCCGCCTTGCCTCTTCGGCACCAAAGAAATTAGGTGGCTGTCCCTATTTTTCTCTCAATCCCAAATCCGAAATCCCAAATCCCCAATGCCCCTTTTTTCTTCCGCCTTCCGCCTTCCCTCTCGAATATTCCCCCCTGTCTGACTGTTTCACGCACTGAACGGGAGGTGGACGTCCATGGACAAGGTTGATCGTCTGCTCGGCGAAAAGGGGCGCGAGGTCTTCACGGTAAAGCCTGACACCACGGTGTTCGATGCTGTGCGCATGATGACGGACCGGCACATCGGAGGCGTCGTGGTGGCCTCGGAGGGGGTCCCGGTGGGCATGTTCACCGAGCGGGACGTCCTGACCAAGATCGTTCTCGCGTGCCGGGACCCCAAAACCTGCCGCGTGGAGGAGGTCATGACGCGCGATGTGGTGTACGTGACGCCCGAGACCACCATCGGGGAGGCCATGGCCATCATGACCACCCGCCGCCACCGCCATCTCCCCGTCATGAACGGGAAGAGCCTCATGGGCCTCGTGTCCATCGGGGACTGCACGCGATGGGTCTCCCGGAACCAGGACTTCACCATCAAGCACCTCATCAATTACATCGCCGACAAATACCCCACCTGATCCGGCCGCCTCTCCCCTCCTCGCCCCGGCCGTTCCTTCCGCCTATCGCCCGCGTTGTTGCCGAATCGGCAAAAAGGGCGTACCTTTGCCTACAAGTGCGTTAGGAAATGGAAAGGCGCGGTCGCTGGGGAGCACCGGGGGGAGGGGGGGATGCCCAAGGCGGAGGAGGCGCCTCGAACGGAAGCCGAACGGAGTCTTCGCCACTCGCGCCTATGGACCTTGGCGTCCTTCGGGCTTGCGCTCCTGGTATCGGCAGGCCTATACGTTCCGCTTGTCCGGAACGAACGGGACGAAGTTCGGGAGCACTGGCGCGATCACCTGATGGCCCTGGCCGACGACCGGGACCAGTCCATTCAAGACTACCTCGCGGAACGGTCCGGGGACGCCCGGACCCTCGCCGACCTCCCCCGCGTGGCCGAGCACCTGGAGGCGGTGCGCTCGGGCCTTCCACCCGACCGGGTGGACGCCTCACGGATCCGGCTCGAAACCCATCTGTCGCACCTCAGGGCGAACTTCGGATACGTGGCCGTGTACTGCCTCGATGCGGAGGGCCGTACGGTGGCCTCCTCACCGGGTGCCCCGACCCTGGACCCCGTGTGCGTTTCCGAGGTCCGGCGCACGCTGGAAGGGGGCGCCGACCGGTTCGTGGACCTCCATCGCCGCGAGTCGGGCCGGCTGACCTTCAGCCACCACGCCCTCGTCGGCAACCCCGCGGGCGGGAGCGCCCTGGGCCTCGTCGTCCTGGAGTCGGATCCCGACCGGCGGCTCTTTCCCCTCCTCCTGCGCCAGCCGACACCCACCCGCACGGCCGAGACCCTCATCGGAGCCGTGTGGCACGGGAAGCTCGCCTTTCTCTCGCCCCTGCGTTTCGGAAGTCCCACGCCCCCCTCCTACCCGGTGGCGACGCCGGAAAAGACACTGGCCCTGAAGGCGGCCCTGGAGGGGCAGGAGACCTTCGGCGAGTTCTCGGATTACCGGGGGGAGGAGGTCCTCGCCGCCACGCGGCGCATCGACGGAACTCCTTGGGGCCTGGTGGCCAAGGTGGACCGCGCCGAGGCCTTCGAACGACTGGGCGGCTGGATGGTCCGGTACATTTTGTTCGCGGTTCTGGCCGCCCTGTCTCTGGCCCTCCTCGTCTACGGCATCCTCCGGCGCCAGCGTCTTCGCCTTCTCGAGGACCTTTCCCGCCAGGAGGGCCTCTACCGCGCCCTGAGCGAACAGACCCATGACATCTTCATTTTGGCCCGGCCCGACGGGACCATCGTGGAGGCCAACGCCGCCGCGGAGAGGGCCTACGGCTATGGCCGATCTGAACTGCTCCGGATGAACATTGTGGACCTGCGTGCCCCCTCCGCGCGGGCCTCCCTCCCCGCCGCTCGCGCCGCCGCCTTGCGTCCGGAGGGCAGCCTTCACGAAACCCTCCACCTTTCCCGGACTGGAGTCGAATTCCCGGTGGAGATTCAGGCCCAGCCGGTTACCCTCGGTCGTGAGCGGCTCCTGGCGGGAATCATCCGCGACATCTCGGAGCGCAAGGCCCAGCAGCAGCGCATCCTCAAGTTGAACCGCCTCTACCGGACCCTTTCCGAGGCCAACCAGGCCCTCGTGCGAGCCGCCTCCCGGGAGGACCTGTTGAAGCAGACGTGCCGGGTCCTCGTGGACTACGGCGGCTTCGGGAGGGCCTGCGTAGCCCTCCAGCCGCCCGTTGAAGCCGGCAGCGCCGTCGCGGTCGCGGGCTATCCCGAGGAACCCCTTTCCGGATGCGCCGATCAAGCGTTGCCCGACCCCCTCCCCTCAACTCCCCTTGTTCTCACCGAGGGCGGCACCCACCGCGCCTTCCTTCCCCTGCGGCAATACGGGACCCTTTGCGGGGTGCTCTGCGTGGCCTCGAAGGAGGCCGGC
>JBFMHB010000008.1 GCA_040752915.1 Acidobacteriota bacterium | reverse complement strand
GGAGCGTTCGCAGCCGGAGCGTCCGCGGAGGATTCCTTGGGCCGGCTTTCGCAGCCCCGCTTGGAACGCAGCGAGCGGACTCCGACGCGAGCGAGGCTCCTAGCGGGGCTCGAAAGGAATCCAACCTTCAAGGGGTCCTCCGCCAGAGGGCTTCTTCGAAGGCATCCCGCACAGGACGGTTTTGGAGAGGGATTCGAAGGGCGGCCATCCGGTCGTCTTTCGAAGGGCCACCCGCCGGGGCTGCTTCGAAGCAAGACCCGGCTGGAAGCTCCAGGCCATTCCCGCCCACGCCATCAAAACTCGCCGCGTGGGGGATGTGCTGGCTTCATGCATGGCCCGGTCAGGGCAAGGTGCCCCATATTGTATTTCGAAGGACCTCATTCCCCATCGGGGGGGTGGGTACCCCAAAGGAGGGGGGGCGCACCGTGCGAAAAGGGGCAAATGGCGCAATTCATATGGAGCCCACTCCGTCAAGCAAAGGGACTTGATCTTCGGGTTGGATGGCACGACCCCTTTCTTTCGAGGCCACCTTGTTTGGGGAAATGCCCCAGTCGCGACGGCGGGTTGCATTTCCAGAGGAAGCCGGTTAAGCATACTGTCATACTAGGTGTAAGCCGATGTCTCGGCGACGGCATTAAGGAGTGTGGCGTGGGCAAAAAAGACCGTCTTGGCGTTGGCTTGGGCCTGGCCGCCCTCCTGCTGGGGGCTTCGCGGGTGGCCGCCCAGGGGTTCTCGGGCGATGTGGCGGCGGGCCACGCGTGGCTCAACGAGGGGGGCAGCCTCTCGAGCTTTTCAACCCAGTACAACCAGGGAGAGGGAGCTTTCCTGGAGAACCTCCTTCTTGAATGGCGCCCCGCTCCCGGGGCCGCGCCCCGCTTCTCCCTGAAGGCCTGGAGCCTGGGTGACCCGGAGCCGGACCACCATGCGAGGCTTGTCTTTGCCCCGGCCCGCACGTGGCGATTCAACCTGGGATACGACGGTCGCGCCTCGGTCTTTTCCCTCATGGAGCCGCCCGAGGACCATCGGGCGGACCGGTGGACGATCGAGCGATGGAGCGCCGAGGCGGTCTACGACGGCTGGAATGCAGCCCGGATCGCGCTGGGGCTACGCCACTCGAAGCGGGACGGGCAGGTGGACCGGGTTTTGTACGGACTCAACGAGCTCTATCCGATGCGGGTGGACCTCGATGAATCCTACCGGGAAGTCACCCTGCGCGTGGAGACCCGGACCCTTCCCGTGCGCCTCTTTTTCGAGCAGAGTCTGGGCGCCTTCGAGCGGGAGAACCGGTGGCGCCCTCTGGGCGGGCGGGATCTTTCGGGCACGGACCCCGACCTCCTCTCCCGGCTGGAGACCTCCCGCAAGGACGAGATCGACGTTCCCACTTCCCGGCTCGGCGCCTTCTACCGCAATGATCGGTGGGACGTGGCGGGGACCTTCCTGTACAGTCGTTCGGATCTGGACGCGGCCGGCTCAACCTGGCGGACCTTCGACATCGCCGGCGGCTCCACGGGCCAGATCGCCTACCTCGACGAGCTCGTGGGGTCGGCTTCCCAGGACACCCTCGCGGGCGACCTACGGGCCGCCTACCGGCTGACCGACGCCTGGTCCCTTCGCCTTCGGGGGGCTTACCGGAAGTCCCAGTCCGATTCGGACCTGGTCGGACGGTCGCTCCTTCACGTGGGCTTTCCCGGAATCCCCGGCCTGGACTTTTCGGTTCCCGTGGACGAGCGGGGGTTCTTCGACGTGACGGATCGCTCCGCGTCCCTGGAGGCCGCCTATGAAGGACGTCGGTTCGGAGCCTGGGGGGCGGTTTTCGGCGGAAGCAGAGCCGTGGATTGGAGGCGCACGACCGACGGCGGCCTTCGCTCGGCGGACCGGGATTCATCGGGATACCGCCTGGGGGCTTCCTGGCGCGCCGGCCGACGGCTGACCCTGAGCGGCGAATACGAGCGAGGCACCTTCGAGCGGTACGTCTTGAGGGTCGACCCCGAAACGGTGGACCGCCTCACCCTGCGCCTGCGGTCCAGGCTCGACAGCGGATGGTCCTTCTCCCTCCACGGACGCTTCGAACGGACCGATGCCCCCGCCTCTCAAAGCGGACTCGACGGTCGGAGCGACGCTTTCGGGGCCTCGGTGGCCTGGGACGACCCCAAGGGCCGGGGAGGGGTGGCTCTGGAAGTGGATCGCAACCGACTCCGCTCTCGGACCGACATTGTCCTGCCCGACCGCGCGGCCGACCTTTCGATCTACGACCTGGGCCTTTGGACCGTCGGTCTTCGCGGCTACTTTACCGTCGGCAGGCTCTCCCTGGACGGCTCCATCCTCCGCGTGAAGGATTCGGGGCACACCTGGCCGTCCTCGTCGTGGATCGGCGACGCGCGCGCCACCGTCCAAGGCCCCAAGGGCACGCGCGTTTCGGTGTTCGCTCAGCGGCGCGAGTACGATGAGGACCGGAGTTCTCAGGATGATTTCCAGGTTACTCGGTACGGCATCGTCTTCGGGTGGAGGTTCTGATGAAGGCCCTTCGTTTCGCCTGGCTGATCGGACTGGTGGCCGCCGTCCTGGCGGCGAGATTCTCCGCGGCCCAGGAGAAAGCGCCCTCCCTGGAGGACTGCGCCGCCTGTCATGAAGAAGTCACCCAGGCCTTTGCGGGGACGGCCCACGGCGCCGCCATGGCGGCGCGCTCTCCGGAAGTCCTGGCCTCGGCCTGCGCCGCCTGCCACCGTCCCACGCCCGCCCACCTCGAAGAACCTTCCGCCGAGAACGTTCGCAGGGTTCCCGGTCCGTCCGCCTGCCTGACCTGCCACGGGGACCGGCTGGGGTCCGTAGCCCTCGCGACACCCGGCCACGAGAGGACGGGCATCGCCTGCTCGGACTGCCACGCCGCAGGACACATGAAACCAGCGGCCGCCGAGCCCCTCCTCTCCGCCTCGCCCAGGGAATTGTGCGCCTCCTGCCACCGGGCCGAGGCGGCGGCCTTCCGGCTCCCGTACGCTCACCGAGAGGGTCCCGGGGCTATGGACTGCACGGCTTGCCACGACGTCCACGGGCTGTCGGCACGGGGACGCCTGACCCAGGGTCAGGACGGAGGCGTCTGCCTCGATTGCCATTCGGAGAAGGCCGGACCCTTCGTCTTTCCGCATCCGCCCCAGCGCCTCTCCGCCTGTCTTTCCTGCCACACCCCCCACGGGTCCGCGAACCCCCGGCTCCTCCTTCGCCGCCAAGCCGCAGACCTTTGTCTGGAGTGCCACACCCGCGTCCCCTCCTTTCACAACCTGGCACGCCCTCGGTATCGGAACTGCCTGAACTGCCACACGGCGGTTCACGGCTCGAACCGAAGCGCGGTGCTGTTCGACGAATAGGGAAAACCGGGGCTCCCCCTTTCGCCGCGGGAGGCTTCTTGCTCCTCCCCCGTGGTCCGACTTCCACATCTACATCACTTGGTACAATAGGGGTATATGGCGCATTGGCACGCCTGGTGCTCCAGGCTTCCTTCTTATACTAAATTACTCATAGATTCCAGTTGTCTATGAATTTAAGCCTCTAGCGCATCATGGCAAACTGCGCGATATCCCCCCACGGCCCGCTTCGCTCTCAGCAAACCTTGTCGAAGCCCCCTGCGCCAAGTAACTTGGTAGGCGTTGAAGGTGACCGGGGGCAGGACCGCCGGCCGGACCGCCTCACCCGGTGAAGGGCAGGGTTTTCTAGAGCGTAAGGAGGGTTGCATGAAGCACATCCGCATTTGGATCGCTGTCGTCGTGGCCGCTTCCGCGGTGGCCGTTCTGGCCGGCTCTCGGGCCAAGGGCGCGTCGGGTCCCGTTCAGGTCCCCCCCCAGCGGGATGGGAGCCTCGAGAAGACCCTCCTTCGGTACTACACGAAGGCCCAGCTCCAGGCGGGCACCATGGTGGGCTCGGAGTTCTGTCTGGCGTGTCACGGATCCTACGGGGATTCGGTGGAGTGGCGCCACACCAACCACTCTCACGCCCTCCGCAAGCCCATGGGCATGTACTCCCTCCAGCCGGGGGAGGGCATCCTCGCCGACTACGACAAGAACGGCATGGACGATTTCATGCAGGGGCTCGATTTCAACGCGATCTCCTCGGCTTTGGATTCCGCCAAACCCAATGCCCCCATCCTTTCCTACAACGCCGCCAACGACACCTACTGGATCCAGCTCGGTCCCGGAGGACTCCAGCTCCAGGTGGTGGCCACGTGGGCCGGGATGTCCGCCACGAACGGACAGCGGTACATGGTCCGCATCCCCGTGAGCGACAGCCCCACGGGTTTTAGCAGCGCCATCTACTTCGGACCCTTCTCCTGGTCCGGGTCGGCTTATTCGAGCAACCTGTCGAACTGGTACACCGGGAGCACCCCCAAGTACGCTCCAGGCCTCACCAGCGCCGCACTGGTTCCCCTTCAGGGACAGAACTACCTGAAGAACTGCTCGGGGTGCCACATCACGGGAGTCCGGGTGGCCAGGGTGACGGCCGCCGGGGAATACGTCGTGAACCCCTTCCCGGCTTCCTTGGTTCCAGAGAACAGCCCGAACTACCCCGACCTGGATGGTGACGGACTTCCCGATCTCGCCAACATCGGTTGCGAGAGCTGCCACGGTCCCGGATCGGCCCACATCCTCGCCGGCGGCGACCCGTCCAAGATCGTGAACCCCAAGGACATCGCCAACAACCAGCAGAGGAGCGCCACCTGCCTCCAGTGCCACGTGCAGGTCACCTCCACGCCGAACAAGGTCTGGGGATTCCCCTTCGACGAGGTGAACAATAAGGGCTACTTCATGAGCAACCCGCCCGCCGCCCTTTCCAGTTACCAGCTTTCCAAGGCGGTCAAGTGGCCGGACGGTATCAACTACCAGTACGAGCGCATCGATTCGTACATGAGCAGCGCGCACTACACCGGCAGCCACGGCATTGCGTGCAACGACTGCCACAACAGCCATGCGGAGACGAGCAACCCGGCCCAGGTCCGCGACAAGATCACCCGAAGCGGGGTCACGGACATCCCCGCCAGCGTCCACAACCCGAGCTTCTGCCTGTCCTGCCACGCGGGTTACGGCGACTTCGCCGGCATGACCAAGCAGATGATCAAGGACTACGACGCGAATTTCGAGCTCATCCGCTCCAAGACCGAGGAACATTCCCACCACCCGTACATGGAAGACCGCGATATGGGCCTGGGCAACTGCGTTTCGTGCCACATGGCCCGGCAGGTGAACCACAGCTTCCACCCGGCACGGCCCGAGGACACCATCGCCTTCCAGACCTCGCGGATCTCGGCCACCGCGACGGGCAACCCCAACGCCTGCGCCACCGCGTGCCACCGGGGCAACGTCCGGATCTGGCAGGACACGCCCGTCATCAGCGACTGGACCAACTCCCTCTTCGGTACGGCCGACGAGGTGAAGCTGGCAGACCACCTCGTCAACTACTACGGTCCGGGCGGGACCTGGTGGAACACCACCCCGTCTTCCGCCCCCTCCTCCGACGAGAAGCCCTGAACTTACCTCCTCTTTCTGACTGGACGGGGCCCCTTCGGGGGCCCCTTTTTTTGACCGTAGAGCCCCCCCTGGTTCTTCCCCGGAGGGCCCCCTCCGTCGTGGAACGGGCCCTTTCGCCCCGGGGCGGAACGGCGCCATACTGTTTTGGAGGGCCCCATGCGAACGATGCGCATCGAGACCGGGGAGCCGGCAGCCGATTTTGACCTGGCCCGACGTCTGGCGGGCTCCGTGGCCCAATCGCTCCTGGGCGAATGCACCTGCCTGTCCTGGCGCGACCGGAACTCCGGCCGCGAGTCTCCGTCCAACGCCTCCGACTGCCACGGCTCCTGTGAGGTTCCCGGCTATGTCGAATACGCCGTGACCCGAGGCGCATCCTTGCGCGTTCAAGTGGATGGAGAGACCTTCGACTTTCTCTTTCGCGCCCTCGGGGAATTCGCCTCCGGGACTGGAGAATAATGCGTTGTTTTTCCCGTTTTACAGAGCAGGCACAAGCCGCCCAAAGGAGAAATCCAATGAGACCTATGGTCATCCGCTTCGCCGCCGGCGCGATCCTCGCCGCCGCCCTCGTTTCGGCCCCCGCCCGCGCCCAAGAGAAGGAGGGTCAAGCGCCACCCGCGCCCTCCCAGGAGATGCAGGCCATGATGGAGGCCTATGCAAAGGCCGCCCAGCCGGGGCCGGGCCACGCCTTCCTCGCCCAGCTCGTGGGCACCTTCAAGGCCACGGTAAAGAGTTGGATGGGACCCGGCGAGCCGGAGGTTTCCGAGGGAATCTCCGAAAACACCATGATCTTCGGGGGGCGCTATCTTCATCAGAAGTTTACGGGCTCGGTCATGGGCCAGACGTTCGAGGGCTTGGGCCTGACCGGATTTGACAACACCTTCCAGAAGTTCACGGGGCTCTGGATCGACTCCATGAGCACGGGAATGATGACCAGCGAAGCTTCCCTCGACGCCACGGGGAAAGTGCTGAACTCGGTGGAGACCTATCCCGACCCCTTGACGGGCAAGGTCAAACGGACCCGAAGCGTCCTGAAAATCGTGGACGCCGACACGCACGTGATGGAAATGTACGACGTCGGTCCCGACGGGAAAGAATTCAGGATGATGGAGATCACCTACCGCAGGAAGTAGCTCCCGCGGGGTTTCTCTTGCAACGAAACAGGGGCGGCCGGTGGCCGCCCCCCTCGTTTTCGAAGGCTCCCCTTTTCCGTCACTCCACGGTCAGGCCCGGAATCCGAACGTCCCCGAGGACCAGCGTCACGCGGTTGCCGGACTTCACGACGCGGCCGCCGTTGGCGAAAAGCATGAAGTAGACCTTCCCCTCCTGGATCCTGTCGGATCGCTGGCGGAGAGGCCCGACGTAGGCGGGGCTGGGGACCTTGAGCACGGAGTGGGTGGCCTCATCGATGAGGGAAATGGTGAGGCCCTTCTTGTGCACGGCCTGGGCCTTGGCGGCGTCGAGGACCCGGTACCGCATGTCCACGACCATGTCCGAGGCGCTCAGGCGCAGGGATTCCACCTCGATCCCAAGGAGTGCCCGGTAGTCTTGCGCTTCGGCGGGGGGCTTCCGGACACCGCAGGCGAGGGCCGCCGCAAGGGCGAGGAGGAAGAGCAAATACGCGGCGGGCCGGAAGATTCCGACTTCCTCCGGCCCGCGGTCCAGGTCAAGAGCTCTGGGTGTAGGGTTCATGGGTCTCCGTCGGGATTACTTTTGGGGGCCTTCCGCCCCGCACGTCACGCATCCCGTTACCTGGAAGAATACCAGCGGCTCGGGCGGAAGCGAAAGAGTGGCACCCACGGCCCCGGACGAGACAACGGCTTGGAGGTTTGTAAAATCAGCCGGTCCCGGTGTGGTGCTGGAGTAGACCCTGTAGAAGTTGGCCTCCGGAATGTCCGTCCAGGTGAGCGTGACCGTGCCGGGGCCCTGTACGGCCATGAGGGTGTCGCCGACTCGCGGAGGAGGCGGGCCTCCAGCCGTCAGGCTCAAGTAGGTGAGCATCCCGCCCCCCGTAGCCGCGGCGTTGGTCAGGTTCATGGCCCGGTCGAAAACCGGGAAGGTGCACCCCCCCAGCTGGCTCGAGGGACCAAGGAGCAGGGCATCCGCCGTCGTTCCCGCTCCCAGGACCACGCTGTAGGTATCGCGAGGATAGGTCAACTTGTTGCCGGTTTCCGCGACCTGGCGCACGTAAAGGCCCTGGAAGAGCGGAACGTGGGTCTCGATACCGGCGTTGACCAGCCGGACGAGTACCTGATCCCCCGCCGAGAAGGCCGGAACGGGAGGGACTTCCGGAAAGGGTTTGCCATTGATCAAGAAATACGAGGGCTTGTAGTACATGGTGCTCGTGGGAGCCGGCGCCGTTCCGTAGGTGCCTCCGTCCACGGAGGCGTGGAGCGTCAGATCCACTTCGCTGAAGAGAAGGAGGAGATCCTGGTCATAGAAGACGCCAGGGTAGGCCTCACCGGCGGCGCTGTCCTTTGTCACGGCGCCGTAGAGCCCCATCTGGACCTGGACCTGGGGGTGCGTGCCGCTGTGGTAGAGGTAGGTGCCGGGGGGCAGGTTGCTCCACGTGTAGGTTCCATTGTTGCCGGGGGTGGTCACTTGCGTGAAGGACGTGATGCGGCCTCCCGCGTTTCTTACGGGATTGAGGTCGGCGTCCGGAACAACCCCGGGGATGAGGATGGAGACATCGGTGGTCACACCCGGGATGGAGGCGGGCAGGCGGTTTTTCAAGACGACCGTCAGGGACTGGCCCGGGGACACCGTGAGCCTCGGGCCGGGAACGGTGACGGTTCCATCGTCCACCGCGGCTCCGCTGTCCAGGGCGAAGCCCCACATGGGGGTCGTGGCCCCTCCGGGAAGACTCAGGGTGGTCTGGGCGGCTCGCAGGTAATAGGTCTCCGCGCGCGCGGCCTGGCTAACAAGGGCCAGCGCGAACAGAGCGGCCCAGGACAGCGTTCGGGAAAGGGTCCTTCTCTTCATTGGGTTCATCTCCTCCCTTTCTCTCGCCCGCTCAAGGGATGGCCACGCCGGGGGGCTCCACCACGGCCATGGTGAGCATGCCTCCCGGGAAGAGGTCGAAGTTCACGATCTCCCTCTCGTTGTGGGAGTGCCACATGAAATAGAGGCCGCCGTTTGCGTTGAACCCCCCGTCTCCGGGTGGAAGGGCGCCGGCGCTGCCGAGGTTCGGGCTGCCGCTGTAGAACATGCCGAAGGTAAGGGATTGCTGGGCAGGCAGGACCACCGGAACCGGAACGCCGTGATCCGTGTGGGCGAGGATCGTGCCCGCCGCCCAGTTCTGAGCCGCCGTGCCCTCCTGGGCCCTCAGGATCGTGAAGGTGTCGGAGGTCCCCGGGTGGCTCAGGAGGACGACCTCACGGTTCGGATCGTGGTCCGGCGTGGGAAAGGCCGGATCCCAGAGGATGGCCCGGAATCCGTAGGGGTATTTGCGGCCTTCCCCGGCGGGGAGGGTCATCGTGGTGTCGCCGGAGGCCAACGGCGCCGCAAGGGCGGATTGGGCGTAGAGTTCATGGCTTTGAAGCGCCTTGTTGGCGTCGGGGTTGATCACGCCCAGGGTGTGGCCGTACACGTCCCAACCCAGTCCGTATCCCGTCCAGGTGAACAGGGCGTCGTAGGTTTCTCCGGGGTGGACCGACATGGTGAAGTTCGATTCGGCGAGATCCGGACCCGCGCCGGGTGCGCTTTCCAACAGGCGCGCGTTCCGGGCGATCAGGAGGTGGTTGTTTCCATGGGTGTGGTAGGGGTGGGCGTCGTGGCCCGTCCCGATGACCCGAAGGAGAACCACGTCCTCCGGGTGCATGCGAGGCAGGCACGAGTAGGGCTGGTGAGGAAGCCACGGAACCCCGTCGGCCGCCATGGTGTCGGGGCCGGTCCGCCCATTGATGAACCAGTAGACGGGCCACCATTTGGTGTTGTCCACGGCTTGCCCGAACTCGACCCGGTTGTGAACGTCCACATCCATGTCGCTCAGGACGAAAAGGTACTCGTGGTCGAAGGCCGTGTCGGGGTGGCCATAGGCCCAGTTGGGCTGGCCTTGGGGACGGACGATGAGCGCGCCCACGAGCCCCATTTCCACCTGGAGTTCGGGGCTGGTCCCGCTGTAATAGGTGTAGGTCCCCGGCCGGGAAGCCACGAATCGGTAGGTGACCGTCCCTCCCGAAGCGGCGGCCTCCTGGGTCAGTAGGCCCGGGGTGCCCCCGACGGCCTCCACGCCTTCCTGCCCCGGAAAGAGGATGGAGGTGGGCACCGTCAGCGTGTTCTCGAGGGTCACGGTGACCAGCTGTCCCTGCTCCACGATGAGGGTCGGCCCGGGGAACTGCATGACGCCCCCGCTTTGCGCGAACCCCCACATGTAGACGCTGCCCCCGTCCGCCGTGCTGATGTAGCCATCCCGGGTGGCCAGACTGAAGTTCGGCCCCGTGAGTCCGGGGATGGCCGCCTGGGTGGCGGCGGCGTACCCGCACACCGCCGCCACGGCCGCCGCCCACCGGAGCGCCCGGAAGCCCGATCGCTTCGGCATTCCATGGGTAATCGTGTTCATCATGGTCCTTCGCTCCCTTCCGAGGGATCCGACGCCCGTCCAAGCCTCACGGCGTGATCCGGATCTCGGTCATCATTCCGCCGAAGTCCTCGTTGTCGTTGCTCAGCTGGTTCAGGTTGGTCCCGTACAGGCAGTAGGTCCCGGCGGGAACCCCGGCGGTGTCCAGGATCACGTCCACGGATTGGCCCCCACCGAGGGTCAAGGACTGGGTCGTGTAGTAGAGGTTCTTGCCGAGAAGGGGCCCCGGGCCGTCCGGATCGGGGCCGCGCAGAAGCCTGGCCCCCTGGCCGACGACCGTCATGGGGATTCCGGCGATGCCGACCGTGTAGAACTCCCCGGTGGCCAGGCTGGAGATCCGGAGCAGGACCTTCTGGCCCTGGGTGGCGGTCACCAGGGCGTTCACTTTCTGGGAAGGCCTGCCTGCGTTATTGAGGATGTTTCCCGTGTTCACGGTGTCCGGATACCCTCGGCCGTTGATCATGGGGTACGTGTCGTGCATGTACGCGAAGTCCAGAGGCTGGACGTTTTCGCTGGACCAGTGGAAGCGGGGGTCGAATGAGGTCACCTGGATGGGGAAATCCACGTCGTAGTAGGTGGAGCCGTCCTCGTCGTTGTAGGCGTACTTGTACCCCGCCTGGTGGACAAACCCGTTGGAGAAGGTCGTCCCGGCCGGCAGCATGTCCTGCCTGGGCCGCACGTACAGGATGCCCAGCATGCCCATCTGCATGTGCTCGGTGGCTTCCACGTGGCAGTGGTACATGAAGGTGCCCGGCTCCACCAGGTTGTAGTAGTAGGTCAGGGACTCGCTCATGTTGATGGAGATGGAAGCCATGGGCTCGCCGTCGAAAATCACGGCGGCGTTGGGGAAGCCGTGGAAGTGGACGCTGTGGGGATCGAAGAGGTCGGGGCGCATGAACATCCCCGTGTTGGTCAGGGTCAGAAAGACCTTCTGGCCTTCGCGGAAGACGAGGGGCGGGGCGGGGGTCTCCGCGGCGAGCCTCCCGACGATGAGGGCCGAATCATCGTTGATGCCTGTCAGGTCGGAAAAGCCGAAGGCGTACATGTCCAGCCCGTCCGCCATCCGGACGTATCCGTCCCCTCCGGAGAGGTGGTAGCACACGTAGTCGTTGTTGACGATGCCGTCTCCATCCGTGTCCACCCCGTCCGTATCGGGGGGGCATTGCACGAAGACGTGGGCCTTGGCCGCCTGTGCCCCCGCCAGGAGCAGGAGCCCGAGGACCAGGGCCGACAGCCAGATCTTCCTTCCTCGCATGGGGGTCTCTCCCTTTCTCGCTTTGTCTGCGCTCACGGACAGCCCTGTCCCACGTTGGGGGCGAGTCCGCAGAGGTTCCGCGTCCTCACGACGTAGTAGAAGACCTGACCCGCGGCGGGGCTTTCGGAAATCGTGGCACCGGGTGCGGTGAGCGCGGAGGCCACGCACGCCGCGGATGAGAAGTCAGAGGCGGTGAGGCTCCGGACGAGATCGTAGGTGACGGCGACGGATCCCGGCGCCGAAGGGGCGCTCCAGGTGAAGTCGGTGGAGGCCGAACCGGACAGGGCGAGGAACCTCGCCACACCCGGTGCGGACCAGACCGACGGGTCGGCGGGCCGGCAGTCGATGGCGTCGTAGGCCGCGTCGCCGTCCGCATCCGGCATGGCCTCGGGCGCGGCGGAAGCGGTGTTGTCCACGGGGTCCGCCTCCTGGACGGCGCCTTCCACGGTGCTCGTTGTGGGCACGGGTCCGGGGGCCGAAGGGGTGATCGTAAGGACCACTACCGCCACCTCGCCGGGGGCCAGGGAGCCCACGTCGGCCGCCACCACGGATTCCCCGGGCGCGAGCGGTCCGCGGATCCCGTCCGCAGAACCCATCCGGAGGGTTCCCTTGGAGGAGGCGGCGTGGATCAGGCCCGCCCCGCCGGGAAGTTCGGTGACGGCCACCACACCGTCGGCGCCATTGGGGCCGGAGTTCGTGACGGTCACGGTCAGCGTCAAGGGCTGGCCCACGGCCACGGGATCGGGGAAGGCCGTGAGGGAAACCTGGAGGTTGGCCAGCGGGAGGAAGGCGGGATGCAATTCGTCTGCTCCCGCATCGGGGTAGAAGAAGCGGGGACGGACCTGCCCGTCGAAGTCCTGGGCCAGTTCGGGAACCGAGTAGCCCACCCCGGGGGTCCAGGAGGAGCTGCGGCCCAGGTTGAAGGCCGAGGACGCGGTGGTGGAGAGGTGGTAGTCCCCCGCGGAGGGATAGATGGGGTCGAAGCGGACGGAGATGTGCGTGCCGCCTTCGTCGAGAACCGCCGCGGCGGCCAGGGCATTGAAGTACGGCGTGACGAACATGGGATCGCCGGAGGTGTTCGTGGCGGCGTAGCCCGTGGTGCTCGTGAGGACGCAGTACTGAGGATCCAGGACCTCCGGGGAGGGAGCGTCTTCCACGAAGAGATCCTGGTAAAGCCCGGCGGGGTTGGCCAGCAGGCCCCCCGCACCGGCATTGGCCGTCGGGTCGTAGTACCAGGACCGGTTTTCCCAGAGGATGCAGTCCTCCAAGAGCGGGTTCGAATAGGTCTGGGTGAAGCCGGGGATGCTTCGCAGGGCCAGGCTGTGGTAGGCAGCCACGAGGCCCGATGCCCTGGGGGTGGAGACCGTCTGCCCGGCGCCAAAGGCCGTGATGGCCGTGGCCGTGCTGTCGTTGTGGGCGATGGTGTTGTTCGTGAGGTCCGCCCGGGCCGCGTCCTGAAGGATGATCCCCGCGCCGGAGTGGGCCGCCACGTTGTTGGCGATGATGTTGTTGTGAATCCGGAGCTGGTACCAGGACCCGGGGGTCGTCGGCGCGGCCTCCACGTCGGCCCCGTTGAAGCCCATGACGCGGATGGCGCCCCCCTTCCCCGCACCGGCGATGTTCCCCTGGAAGAGGTTGGAGTCCACCGTCACGTCACCGGCGCCCGTTCCGAGCGCGCCGCCCACGCCGGGACCACCGAGCCACAGGCCCCCGCCCTCGCCGCCGATCTGGAGGCCGGAAAAGACCTCGTTGAATGTGATCCGGTTGCGGGCGATGGTGCCGCCGTCGCTGAGCCCCTCGTGGAGGATGCCGCCGCCGTTGAAGCGGGAGAGGTTGCCGGAGATGAGGTTGTCGGTGATGGAGTATCCGTCCTGTCCGGTGAAAATGGCGATGCCGCCCGCTCCGTCCACGCCGCCGTTCTTCGCGATCTCGCAGTGGTGGATGGACACGTTCGTGTTGCTGGTGACCTGGTCGTTGCGGCCGAGGGAGATCCCCCCGGCGAACATGCCCTGGTTCCCGCGGATCTTCATGTTGCTGATCTCGGTGTAATGGGCCAGGGTGTCGATCGCGACCCCGCCTCCGGTGATGGCGCCCGTCACCTGGAATCCGTCGATATGGGCCGTCTGCCCGGCCGAGAAGGGATGACCCGGCGCGTTGCCGAACACCATGAAACCCGGGGCCTCCGTGGCGACGAAGGGGTCCGCCCCCAGGATGGAGACCACCTTGGCGTGCCAGGCGGTCAGCGCGTCCACGGAAAGGGGCTGGGCGTTGAGGATCGTATTGTCCATCCCCGAGCCCTGGACCGTCACGGGCTTGTAGACGATGGGATTCTCGTTGTACACGCCGGGCGCCACGAGGATGAGACACCCGTCGGCGGCGGCGTCGATGGCGGCCTGGATGGTGGCGTACTGGGAGGGGACGCGCAAAACGCAGTCGTTCACGCAGTCGATGACGTGCAAGGTCAGGCCCGTGGTGGAGGTTCGCCCCGTGTCGGCCCGAGTGACCAGGAGCTGCCCCGTGGTCGAAGAGGCCGGGACCGTCGCCTCAATGGTCGAATCGGTCCAGCTCACGACGGTCAGGGGCACCCCGCCCAAAGTGATCAGGCTGAAGCCGGGGTCGTAGGGTCCGAACCCGTAGTCCCTCTGCACCGTGGTCTCGTTCCCGGGGCCGGCGGGCAGGTTTGGATCGTAGAGCGGGTTGGGCACGCTCACGAGGCCCTTCGAGGCGACCGTGATGGTCCCGCCCGTGTCGCAGACGACGGGGCCTCCTCCGGGCGCGTCCCCGTTCACCGAGGCGATGCCGGGCGTTCCCGCCGGGGCTTCCACATCGAGGTTCCGATAGGGATAGCCGACCATGGCCGCGATGGGGACGATGGGGGTGTCCAGATAGGTCACCGAACCGGGGTAATAGTGGAGGGTCCACGAGACCTGCGCGAAGTTGGGGTCCCAGTGGGGGTCCAGGATCTTTTTCGTGGGGTCACCCGGAAAAGCCGGATCCTGCATGAGGGGGTGGTTCAGGACCACGGTGACCATGTGGGGCGCCACGCCCGATGGAGTGGGCGCGTTGACCGTAAAGGTGGAGGGGAGCATGGCGTTGTAGGCGCCCCACTCGTCCGTGTAAACCCGGGCGATTTCCACACCGTTCCAGTCCTGGAAGGAGAGGGGCAGCCAGGAGGGCGCCGATTTCTCCCCGAAGTTCGGGCTCGCCGCGTTGAATTCCGCCGTGAGGTCGTTGTTCACGAAGCCCACGGCCCGCGCCGCCTTGGGCACTTCCGTCAGGACGAAGAAGTTGACGGGCGCGTTGGAGGCGTCGGTGAGCCGGACCTGCTTGAGGTTGCACAGGGGCCTTTCGGTGCCCGCGTAGGGGGCGGGGATTCCAGGGAAGAGCGCCAGCTCCGGGGGAACGATGTACGGAATGGAGAGACCCTCGAAGGAGCTCGGGAGATTGGCCGCGGTTCCCACGCAGATGGCGGGGACAAGGTCCTGCGTCGGGGGAACGTAGCTGTCCCCGTAATCCACGTTCTTGTCCTCTTCCTTCAGGAGGGTGTACCCCGGAGGGGTGGCCGCTTCCACGATGTACATTCCGCGCGGAAGGGGGACCGGCTGGTCGCCCGGAAGGGCGTTGGCCAGGCCGGCGGGGAAGTAATCCCCGAAGGCGAATCCGCCGTCGAAGACGCCGGGGCGGATCTGGTTCCACGTTCCGTAGTTGTCGAAGCATTCCCGGGCAGGATTCCCGTGGATGATGGGCAGCGTCTGGCCGCACCCCGTGGGCATGTTGTCGTCCCAGGAATCGGAGGTGGCGATCTGGACGGCGTCCCCAGGGTTGAAGAGGGGATCGGCCGGGTGGCGGTCCACGTCCTCGCTGCCCTGGGTGCCCCCGTCGGCCCACCCGAAGGGGTAATTGTCCACGTCGGCCAGGTCGGGGGCCCCGCTGCCGTTCAAGTCGTCGATGACCGCGTCGATGTTGGCATCCAGGTAGAGGGCCAACTGAACCCTCGGGACTCCCGGCTCCCAGTCTTCCCCGGCGGCCCAGCGGGGGTCGTTCTCCGCGCGGGTGGTTGCGTAGTAGACGATGCCGCTGATGCCCCCGTTTTCACCGGGTCCGTACAGAACCTTTCCATAGTCGGAGTAGTTGGACTGGTTCAGGAAAAGCTGGATGGCCTGGGTGAGAACGGGCCCGGTTTCCGTCGTGGAGAGGTTGTTCCCCGTGTTCGGGTTGTTCACGGGGACCGTGGAAGGAGCCGAACCGTAGGGCCAGTTGGGCGGATCGACCTGAGGCCTGGGCGTCAGCTTGTCGAAGGAGGGGTAATCCCATCCCTGGTGGGGACCGAAGGCGCCTCCGGCGTCCACGACGTTCGTCACCCCTGTTGGCTTGTAGCGGGTGTAGTCCACCTCGGCGACGAGCCACTTGAAGAAGGGAAAGACCTCGGAGAACTGGAAGTTGCCGACGGCATCCGTGGCCTGGGCTTGATAGATCATGCCGTTGCGAAAGCGCAGGAGGACCGCCTGGTTGTCGATGCCCAATTCTTCGGGATCCCGGAAGCCGTTTCCGATGTGCCCGGGAATGTGGGTGGGGCCTCCGTCGTCCCAGAAGACGCTTCCTTCGTAGTTGCCGAACCACCGGAAGGCGAGCACGTTCCCGAGCTCCACGGCCTCTCCGGTCCCTCCCCCTCCGGCGGGCACGACCACGGACTGGAAGCCGAAGAGCGCGTCGAGGGGGATGTCCCACCAGACCAGCTGATAGGTTCCCGGCGGGATCCCCGTGATCGAGAATTCGCCCGTGTCGGGGTTGCAGGGGGCGGCATACAGGCCCTGACCGGTGGCCGGGTCGTTCAGGCCGATCCAGGCCTCCCCGACGGGCTCGCCCACCGCGAACTGCTGGTTGGAGGGCGGCGCGCCGAAGTGGTTGTACCGGAGATAACCGTGCAGGGAACCGGTGCCGGCGGGAGGAGTCGCCAGCCAGGGCAATTTGGGCTCCACGGGGCCCGTGGCGTCCGGGTTTACGAAACCGAAGAAGCAGTGCCAGGAGCCGGGGCCCCACCCTTCGGTGAAGAACTGGGGCTCTCCCGCCCGCACCCAGGCGTCGACGGTGGGCGTTCCTTCGATGGTGGCCGTCTGAATCCAGTTGGTGGCGTCCTCGGGAATGATGATGACCCCGTACTTGCCCTGGGGGAGATACTTGATGAGGGCCTCACCGACCTGGAGACCGTACGGGTTCAGGAGGGGATCGTTGACTTCGTCCTCGCCGATGGTCGTGACGGACCCCGTGCCGATCTGGTCCGGCACCGGGTTTCCGTCCACGTCCAGCACGGGGGTGCCGTCCGGATTGTACTGATAGGTGGTCCCCAGGGGATTTCCGAAGGCGTCCACGCTCACGGGGCCGGCGTAGTCGGCGAGAACCACGCTGAAGTGCCCCAGGCCCGGCTCGCCGGCGTCGGGCACGTTGTTGATCGTGTTGTGATCTACGAAACAAAACAGGAAGATCTGGGACGTTTCCAGCGGAAGGGGCTCCACCGTGACGTAGACGGTATTCTGGCCGATGTCCACGAGCTGGCCGCTGATGCTGTAGTCGGCGGCCGGAAGGACGGACACGACGAACCGCATGTCGTCGGGAAGCCCGGGAACGGAGACCGTGTGGAAAATGGAGGTCCCCTTCGCCACCACGGGGGCGTAGCTCTTGTGCACCACCGTCCCGATGCTGTCCGTCACGGGCAGGCCCGGAACCGTATGCTCCGTGGTGTCTTCCTCGATGAGGTAGCGGAACCCGCTCACGTTGTTCCCCGCCGGGTCCCTCACCACGATCGTCAGCGGCGCACGGGCCCACGCGGCCAGCCCCCCGATCAGAAACAGGCAAAGGGAGGACACCGTGCAGGCCACCTTCCGAAACGCTTCGAAACCGATTCGCCGGTCGCTCATGTCAACCTCTCCATCCCTGCGGCTGAGCCCCATCGCCGCGAGTCCGTGCGGATCCTCGGCGGCCGCCGCGTTAGCTGGCTTCAACTTGGTAATCGTCGCTGCGGGCCATGAAGGCCTCCGCGGCGTTGCGGATTTTGTAGGCGCAGTCTCGGGCGATGGCGTCGAACACGAGGCAGGCGTCGCCCCCTTCTTCGGGCCCGCCCCAGTCGGCCAGCTCCAGAAGCCTGCGGGACACTTCCAGAACGGCCTCCACGTGCTGCCTGCACTCCGATCGCATTCCGCCCTCCCTAAGGCCTGGCCTTATCCTTAGCAAACTAGTTGCCATTAATCAGGGCGCCTCGTAACGGGGTGCAAAACAAGAACTTCGCATCTTCAGCTCCAACGGCCGATACGTCGCCCGTACAGATGGCCGAACCGCCGGGTTCGCCATCCATCCCCGCCGCACATAAGGGTTCGGGCCTGAGCCCTCGGGGCCCATCCGATTGTTGGAAGGTGTCCATTTGGATCCCTTGGGGACGAGACATCGAGACACCGAGACAGACTCGAGTGCAACCCAGCCAGCAACCTAGGTGTTGCGTTCGAGAAACCGATAGAGTGTGGCCCGGCTCACTCCCAGCTTTCGAGCCGCCAGCACCTTGTTCCCACCGCACGAGAGCAGGGCCTCCGAAACCGCCAGGCGGGCCAGCGGCCTTCTGCGCCGCACCGCCCCGCGCAAGAGTTCCACCTCCGCGGGCCCTCTCACGGTACCGGGCAGATGGCGGACTTCAAGGTCCGCCCCGCGGGACTGAACCAGCGCGAAATGCAGGGCGTTTTCCAGCTCCCGCACGTTGCCCGGCCAGTCGTGGGCCTGCAGACGATCCAGCGCCTCCGCCGAGATTCTGGCCGGCGGGTGGCCGTGCTCGGAGCAGATCCTCTCGAGCAAGTGTCGGGCGAGGACCGGGATGTCCTCCCGGCGGTGGCGCAGGGGAGGCACCTGGATGGGAACCACGGCGAGGCGGTAGTACAGGTCCGCCCGGAAGCGACCCTGGGCGACCTCCCGCTCCAAGTTGCGGTTGGTGGCGCAGATGACGCGGACGTCCACGCGCGTCGTGTGCTCCCCCCCCACGCGCTCAAAGCTTCCATCCTGAAGGACCCGCAAGAGCTTGACTTGCATGGCCGGACTGAGTTCCCCGATTTCGTCGAGGAAGATGGTCCCGCCGTCGGCCAGTTCGAAGCGGCCCTTCTTGTCCCGAATGGCTCCCGTGAAGGCGCCCCGGACGTGCCCGAACAGCTCGCTTTCAAGCAGGCCGTCGGTGAGCACCCCGCAGTTCACGGGGACGATGTGCCGGAGGGCTCTCGGGCTCTCCTTGTGGATGGCCACCGCCACAAGTTCTTTTCCCACGCCGCTTTCGCCGTGCACCAGCACCGGAACAGGAAGGCGCGCCACCACGCGGATGGCCTCGAACAGGCCCTCCATTTGGGGGTCCTTCCCGATCATCCCGTGAAAGCCCTCTTCCCTGGGGGCCTGCTTCAATCGCACCAGCCGGGAGAGGTCCTCGATCAGCACCATGACGTATTTCCGGCTCCGGTGGATGAACGGAGAAGCGCTCAAGTGAAGCTCCAGGTCTTGGACCTTTCCACCGAGGACCACCTGAAGTCGGGCCCGGGTCCGCTGGGTCCTCCCTTCCTGGAGCGCCACTTCGGCGAGTCTCAGAACATCGCAAGACCTGCACGCCTCTGCATCTCCGCACGACTCGAGACGGCGAGCGTACACACACCCCAGCGCCCCGCCCCCTCTCATGCCAAGGAGTCGGTTCGCCGGAACTCCCAGCGCCTTTTCGAGCACGTCGTTGACCGCGAGAACGCGCCTTTCCTCGTCCATGAGGAGCATGCCGCAAGGAATGGCCCCCAGCAGCGTCCGGGTGAACTCGGGTCCAAGGAGCAGGCTTTCGGGAGCATCGGTCGCGGGGTCGGGAGCGAACTGGGCCATGGTTTTCGACACCCCTCCTCTTTCTCGAGCAAGACTGATGCGGACCTCGCCAATTCATACTGACCGACGTGCAATGAGATAACCCCTGGACCGGACGATTTCTTCCCTTTCCCACGCCTTGACGCCGGGATCAGAATTTGAAAAGGTGAAGCCGCCGCCGGGGGGGGCCGGCGGCAGGCATTCGGGCGCCCCCCAGTGGAAAAGGAGACTCGATGAAACGCGCTGCCTGGCTGCTTCTCTTCCTCCTGATGGGCGCCGCCCATTGGGCCCAGGGTACGGAACCTTCGTCTGGAGAGGCGAAGGTCCTTGTCCTCCACCGACCGCTTTCGAGGGGACAGAGCTACGAGTTGGCCCTGCGCCTCGAGGGGCATAGCAAGGGGACCACGGGAATCGGGGAATCCACATCGGGCCAGAGTCAGGAGTTCGGGCTCGACCTGTCGGGCACCGTCAAGGTCGTGTCCGTCGACTCCATGGGGCAGCCGACGCTCCTCGTTCTGTCCGTCGCAAAGGCACGGCTTCTGCTCGACGGAGAGGAGATGGCGCTGGGTCTGGACGGGGCGGACCTCGGGATCTCCTTCCCCTCCGGCAAGGTTCGCTTCACGCGCAAGGATGGCAAGGTCATGGCCAAAGAGGCCGAAGGGTTGCTTTCTCAGGCCTTTGCACCGCCCAAGGCGCTCCACCCGGATGAGGCGTTCGGCCCCGGACGGCCCGTGAGACCGGGGGAGTCGTGGACCCTGAAACCGGAGGTCCTGGCCCGGATGCTGGCGTCCGGAGCCGAGGGCGATGCGGGGCCCGCACCCACAAACTTCGAGGGAACCATGACCTACCTGGGTCCGGAAACCTGGGACGGGATGCCCTGCTCACACCTCCGCGCATCCCTGGTCGTGAAGGACCTCAAGGTCCCCCAGTTCGTCGGCACGATCCGAACGGAGGTCACGGAGGATCTGTGGTTGCCCGAGGATGCCTCCTCGATCCGAGCCCACCGGGTCCTGACCCTCGTGAACGATGTGCGGGGAAAGTTCCTTTCAGGGGACGGCAAGGCCCTGGACGTCAAAAGCAAAGATACGATGAAGCTCGATTCCACAACGCGCTAGGGCGTTCGGCCGGGAGGAGGCGGATCAGGGCTCCTCCCCCCAGACCTCGGCCTCGAACCTCTCCAGGACCGTACCCGGGGCCCTCCACGCGCGGGGCGGCAGGCCTGCCTTCAGGCAGACCTGCCTCAGAAATTCCTCTCGGCTCCAGCCCCAATCGACGGCCACCTGGGGGAGAAGAAGGCCAGTACGGTTTCCCAGGCGGACGATGAGGCCGTGGCGGCCCACTTCGACGGACTCCTCATCCGGCACGGGCTCCGGAACCGTGAGCGCGCTGATTTCCAGGCGGATCCGTGTCAAGTCCCGGGTCTTTACCGGTGGAAACCGGGGGTCCTCCACGGCGGCGCTGACCGCCATGCGGGCGACGGTGGCGTCGAGGGAGCCGGCGGGCAGGACGGTGCCGATGCATCCCCGCAGGTCTCCCTCCCGGGTCTTCAGGGTCACGAAGGCCCCCCGGGGGTGGGGGGCCACGATCGGGAAATCCTGTCCGGGCCGGAGCTTCCGGCCCTCCGTCACATAGACCCGGATGGCCTCTCGGGCAAGGGCCAGCAGGGCCTTGCGGGTCTCCGCCCCAAGGGGGGCCGGAGGGGCGTCAGACCGCAACCAACTCCCCGAATTCGGGGATGGTCCGCTTGAGTTCGCCGTAGACCCCTTGATAGAGCGTGTAGACGGCTCCTGGACAGCCGTGACAGGCCCCCACCAGCCTGACCTTGAGGTTCGGCTCCTGGATCTCCACGATCTCGATGTCTCCACCGTCCATCTGCAACGCCGGCCGGATTCGAGCGATGACTTCGCGGACGCGGCTCTCAAAGGTCTCGGACATGCGACGGCCTCCTCGTAGCCCTTAAGAATAGTCCGCAGGATCCTCCGGGGCGAGTCCCGGAGGGCGGTCCGCTCCATTTCAGGGGCTTTTCAACCACAGCGCGTAGGTCCTTCGCGTCTCCTCGATGTCGCGGCGGTAGGCCTTTCGGGGAAGGCCGTCCTCTCCGCCCCGCTTCAGAGCCTGGGGGCCCGCGTTGTAGACGACCAGGGCGGCGTCCACGGTCCCATAGGATTCCTCGAGCGACTTGAGGTACGCGAATCCCAGCCGGATATTGAGCGCGGGGTCGAAGAGGCTCGCCCCGTCGAGGTCGATCCCCTCCTTGGAGGCGACGGACCGTGCCGTCGCGGGAAGCAGCTGCATGAGTCCCACGGCTCCCTTCGGGGAGACGGCGCCCACCTGAAAGGTGCTCTCGTGCTTGATCACGCTGAGGACGAAGTCGGGCGAATACCCGTGGGTTCGGGAAACTTCGTCCACGGCCGAGGCGGTTCGGTCGAAAAGGGGACGGGGCCACCGCTGGCGGCAGTCCACCAGGGCTCGGGAGAGCAGGAGGGGGGTTCGGGAGGGTGCGGGGCGGCAGGATGCCGGCCGGTTCACCCGCACCGCCACCTCTCCCGTATGGCCCGCGGGTTTGCTCCAGACGTTCACGAGGAACAGCCCCGACAGGGCGGCGCTGCACGCCAATAGGCGCTCAATGACCCGAAAGGCGCGTCTCATCCTGCTCCCAATATAGGTTCTTCCTCTCCCACGGGCCAACCCGACCTCCATGAAAGGGGCCGCACCGGAGGATCCCCATCCGGGCAAGGCCGGACCGCGCTCCATCTTGGAGAAAGACGGCCTGGTTGCGGCGCTCTGATCAGGGAACCCTCTGGACGCCCCTTCCATTCCCTCGGGGCGGCCTCAGGTCCTCATCGGGCGGGACCGGCCAGCGCCCCGGGCAAACCGGCCGGGGCCACCAGGACGAACGGCTCGGAGGCGAGGGGCCTGAGTTGCTCGTACTCGGCGTAGGCCGTGGCCAGTTCAGGCGGAAGGGCGCGGATCTGCCTCGCCCGAACCACCTCCTCGGCGCCCCCATCCAGGAAGGACTCGAAGAAACTCTTGGGGCGCGGGTACACGCGCACCCGGACCCGCTCGTCCTTGGGGATCCCCGCCTTCTCCTTGGCCAGGTCCATGGCCTCCGGGATCCCGCCCAGGCGGTCCACGAGCCCGATCTTCAGGGCGTCCTCACCCGACCAGATGCGCCCCTGGGCCACCCGGTCCACGTCCTCGTAGGACATTTTGCGGCCCTCCGCGGCCTTGGCCACGAAGTCCTGGTAGAAGGCCCTCATCTGCCCCTCGATGATCTTCTCCTGCTCCGGGGAGAACCGGACGCCGGAGCTGAGCATGTCGGCGTTGGCCCCCCTTTTCAGGATCTCCTCCCTGTAATCGATCCAATCGTAGAGCCCTTTGAGGACGAATTTTCCGGACACCACCCCGATGGAACCCGTAATGGTTCCCGGCTGGGCCACGATCCCGTCGGAGCCCATGGCGATGTAGTAGCCCCCGGAGGCGGCCACATCCGACATGGACACGACGACGGGCTTGGACTTCCTGAGAACCTGGACCTGGCGCCAAATGATGTCCGACGCCAGGCCGGATCCGCCAGGGCTGTCCACCCGAAGCACCACGGCCGACACGCCCTTGTCCTCTCCGACCTTCCTCAACCACTTCACAAGGGTGGCGGAGCCCACGTTACCACCGGAGCCGCCGTCTGACCCTTCCCCTTCGCCCGAGATGATCCCACCGCTGGCGAGCACAAGGGCGACGGTTTTTCGAGCCTTGGAGGACGGGTCCACCCGGTGGTCCTTGATGTACTGGTCCATCTCCACACGGTTCCACTTCTCTTCGTTCCCGTTCGCCTTCCTCAGGGCCTCCTCCACCTGGTCCCGGTAGAGCAGGTCATCCACGAGGCCCTCCTCCTTGAGCTGGGCCCCCCAAAGGAATCCGCGGTCCACCTTCGCCATGACGGATTCGGGGGTCACCTTCCGCCCCTCCGCGATGCCGCGGACCATCTGGCCGTACAGGCTGTCCAGGATGGCGTTCGTGGCTTCCCGCTGGGCCTCCGTCATGTCTTTCCGCATGAAGGTGTCGGAGTAGGACTTGTAATCCCCGATGTGGTAGAGCTGCGGCTCCACGCGGATCTTGTCCAGTACTCCGCGGTAAAAGGGAATCTCCGCCAGCAGGCCCGTCAGCATCAGGTTGGCCGAAGGCGGCGCGAAGATCTTGTCGGCCGAGGAGGCCAGGTAGTAGCCCCCGTTGCCCGCGCTCTCAAAGTAGGCCCACACCGGTTTCCCGCTTTTCTTGAAGCGCTCGACGGCGGCACGGATTTCCTGGATCTTGCCGAAACCGGCAGGGATGGCGCCCACATCCAGAAGGACGCCGGTGATCCGGTCGTCCACGGACGCCCGGTCCAGGGCCGCCACCACCTCATGGACCGAGTACACCTTGATCTTGAAAAACTCGGTGAAGAGAGGGTTGGGCGGAAGTTCCTGGAGGGGGCGGTCCAAGGCGATGACCAGCGTGGAGTCCGGCTTCACCGAAACCGCGGGTCCCTTCATGAGGGACGCGAAGCCCGCCAGGGCCAGGACGACGGCGAGGACCAGGCCGACCACCACGACGAGGGCGACGATGAGGCCCCAGCGAACGCGTCGGGGGGCGGATGTTGGATTCTCGCTCATGGGCACACTCCTCCTGCAATCACGTTTAAACGGGTACGCGGGGCTCGGGGTTTCACTCGCCCCCCGCCTCTTCTTTGGCCAGGGCCGCTTCCAGGCGGCTTCCCGTCCAGTCCAGCAGCCGCGCGGCCCTGCGCCGGTCCCCCCCGCAACGTCGGAGGACCTCCCGGGCTCTCCACCGCTCCTCGGCTTCGAGCCAGGCCTCCGGATCTTCCTCCTGCACGGGCGGCGGGTCCGTCCCCCCGGGTGGGGGCATTCGACCGCCCGCGAGAATCTCGGGGCCGATGAGGCCGTCCGCCGGAGCAAGGATGGCTCCCCTCTCCACGCGGTTCATGAGTTCCCGGACGTTTCCCGGCCAAGGCTGGGACTTCATCCAGGAGATCGCCTCCGGCGTGAAGGAGAGGGCCGGGCGGCCCAACTCCCGCCGGAAGTGTACCAGGAAATGCTCGGCCAGGTCCTCCACGTCGCCGGGGCGTTCCCTCAAGGGGGGAATCCGAATGGGAAAGGCGCTCACCCGAAAAAAGAGGTCCTCCCGGAAGCTACCGTCCCGGACCATCCGGGAGAGGTCCCGGTGGGTGGCGCACAGGACCCGGACATCCACCCGAATGGGCCGCGTCCCCCCGACCCGGGTGAAGGACTTGTCCTCGAGGACCCTCAGGAGTTTGGCCTGGAGGGCGGGGCCCATCTCCCCGATTTCGTCGAGAAAGAGCGTGCCGCCGTGGGCGTATTCGATCTTCCCGAGAGCCGAGGCGTGCGCCCCCGTAAAGGCCCCCTTTTCGTGGCCGAAGAGCTCGTTCTCGAGCAGGGTCTCGGGAAGAGCCGCGCAATTCACGGCCACGAAGGGCTGATTTCGCCTCGGGCCCGCGTCGTGGATGGCTCGGGCGAAGAGCTCCTTGCCCACGCCCGTCTCCCCGAGGATGAGGCACGTGGTGGACGTCGGCGCCACCCTGGCCGCCTGCTCCTGCGCCTCCAACAGGAGCCGGCTTTTCCCCCGGATGGGGCGAAACGCCGCGATGCGGTCGAGGTCCGCCGAAAGGGCTTCGTGGACGCGGCCCTGCCGCACCGTATCCAGGGCCCTGCGCACGACCAGCAGAAGGTGGTCGGGATCCACGGGCTTGCTCAGGAAGTCGGCGGCGCCCCCCTTCATGGCCTCCACGGCCGTTTCCACCGATCCGTAAGCCGTGAGGAGCACGACGGGGGCGAGAGGCCAGCGGTCCCTGCTGGCCCGAAGTAGTTCAAGCCCCGTGTGAACGGGAAGCTTGAGGTCCAGCAGCGCCAGATCGTACCCGCCCTCTTCCACGATGGCCATGGCGGCGCGCCCCTCCGCCGCCTCCACCACTTCGAATCCCTCCCGGACGAGCACCTCCGCCACAGCCCTGCGGAGGCTGGCCCGGTCCTCCGCGAGAAGGACGCGGGGGTTCAAGGCTTCGCCTCCTGGGCCAGGCGGCGGAGGACCTGGTCCACCTCCTTGATCCTCCGTTCGGTGTCGGCCATTTCTTTCCTCAGGTTGTCCTGGACCTCTTGGAGGCTCGCCACGTCCTGGGCCAGCATCTCCTTCAGGAGCGCCTCGGTGCTGTAGCTCCCCTGAACCGCGGCCATCCGCGCCGTGAGGTCGGCGAGCCGGTCCTCCAGGGCTTTGCGTTCCAGTTCGTAGCCCTCCCTCCGCCGCCCGGCCACGGCCCGCTCAGGCTCGGGAGGGGTCTCCCAGTCGTAGATGAGGTCGAAGTCGCGGTCCCACGAGAGGGCGACCCCGATGAGGATCGGGTCCGCCTTCGGCCCCTCTCCGGACGATGCCTCCTGAGCTCGTCCGGGTAGGAACGGCAAAAGGAGGAGAAACCCCGTGATCAGCACCCTGCCTACCCTGCGCATGAGACCAGTATAGACGGGCCCGGCCGGGCCACCAAGCCCGCTTCTACGGGAGACTCGCCCGAGGTATAGTGCCGGATGGAGGGTCGCATGGAAACCGTGATCGATGGCGCGGCCCGGGTGAAGGGACGCTTGCGCACCGAGGAGGACCTTCTCTTGGAGGGGTCCCTCGAAGGCGAGATCCGATCCACCGCCTCCGTGCGCGTCGCGCGCGGGGGCCGGGTCCGGGGCCCCGTGAGCGCGCGGCACGTGGTGGTGGAGGGCACGGTGGAGGGGATGATCTGGGGATCCGAGAGCGTGCGCCTCGCCGCGGGGGGCCGCATCACGGGAGACGTTCGCTCCCCCCACATCCAGGTGGAAGACGGCGGGGTGCTCCAGGGGCGGGTACTCACGGAGGAGTCCGCCCCGGTCCGCGGTGAGTGACGCCATGGCCTCCAGGGTGCTGCTCACCACGTGGCAGGCCGCGCGTTACTGCAACGTCAGCCCCTACACGGTTCGCAACTGGATCCGGACGGGAGAGCTGGAGGCCTTCAAGACGCCCGGAGGGCACCACCGCATCCGCCGCCGCGACCTGGATTCCTTCCTCGAGGCCCACGCCATGCCCGTGCCGGAGGCCTTCGTCATCGGATCCAAGCGGGTGTTGTTCCTGGTTTCCGAGGGGAGCCTCCCCGTGGTCCAGGAGACGGCCCTTTGGAGCCCCGATTTGGAGGTCGAGGTGGCGCCGTCGGCCTTCGAGGGGGGGCTCGCCCTCCTGACCTTCCGTCCGCACGTGATCGCGATGGACCTGTCCGATGCCCGCTGGGGCGGAATGGAAACCCTCCGGCGCCTGGCCCGTACGCCCGAGACGGCGCAGGTCCGTCTGGCGGCCTTCGTGCAGGGCCAGGACGTGGACACTTTGGAATCGCTGGAATCCCTGGGCATTTCCGCGGTCTTCACCCACCCCGTGGACCCGGGCCTCTTCCGCCGGTATCTCCGCCGCCTGTTTCCCTACGCCCGGTGGACGGCCCTCCGCCCCCGGGCGCGGGAATCGTGAGGTCTGCGTACAGCCGGGCGTAGGCCCCCGCCATCCGGTCCATCCCGAATTCCAGGATCCGCCGGGCCGCTCCGGACGCGAGGGCCTCCCTCAGGCGAGAATCCCGCGCCAGCCGGTGGACGGCTTCCCAAAGACCTTCCGAATCCGCGGGGGGGACCAGCAGGGCTTCGCGTTCGTGGCGCAGGATTTCCGCCACGCCGCCCACTTCCGAGGCCACGACGGGCACGCCGGCGGCGGCGGCCTCCTTCACCGCGCCCGGCGACCCCTCGCCGGACAGGGAGGGCAGAACCAGAACGTCCAGGGAGCCATAGAAGGCGCGCAGGTCGTCCAGATGACCCAGGAACCTCACGGGAAGCGCCTCGCGGGCGCACATCGCCTCGAGGTCCCCCCTGCAGGGCCCGTCTCCCGCCAGGAGGAGGTGGAGGTCGGAGAATCCGCCCCGCCGGGGCGAAAGGGCCGACAGGAACCGGGCATGGCCCTTGTGGGGAGCCAGGGCCGCCGCCACGCCCACCACGAACGCGCCCTGAGGGACGTGGAGGGATCGCCTCGCTTGGTCTCTTCCCGGCAGGTCCCGGAAGCGCTCCAAGTCGACGCCGCTGTGGATGACCCGGATCCGATCCGGTGCGATTCCGGAGGCCTCCAGCGCTTCCTGGATGGTTCCGCTCACCGCCACCACGACATGGGCCCGCCCGTACTTGATCCGGGAAAGTCTCGAGCGGAGGGGGAAGGAAACCCTGCGGGTGGCCACCACCTTCAGACGAGGATCCAGGGCCGCCGCCACGAGGGCGGGGGTGAGGGCGTGGGCCGTGTGCGCATGAAGGATGCGCGCCCCGAATCGCCGAGCCTCCCTCAGGACGGCCCAAGCCGCCGCGAGATCCCATTCCCCCCGTGGGTTCCAGGACGCCACTTCCACCCCGAGTTCGGCGGCCTTGCGGGCCAGGGGAGCACCGGCCGGAGCGGCGAGGAACCCCCGGCCGCCCGCCTTCGCCAGTTCCCGCAGAAGTCCGAGGGTCTGGACCTCTCCCCCCCGGTAAGTGGCCTCGGTGTTCAGATGGAGCACGGGTCCCACGATTCCTCCCCCCGGACCGGAGCCCCCCCTCAAAGCGTCGGATACAGGGCCAGGATACGGGCGACGTAGGCCCGCGTCTCGGGAATCGGCGGCACCGCCTGCAGGTTCTGAACGCGGTTCACGCCGGCGTTGTAGGCGGCCAGGGTGAGCTCGAGGTCTCCCTGAAAGGTGTCCAGCAGCCATTTCAAGTAGGCCACGCCCCCGCGGATGTTTTCTTCAGGGGAGAAGGGATCTTGGACGCCGAGGTCCTTCTGGGTCCCGGGCATCAGTTGCATCAGGCCCTGGGCGCCCTTGGGGGAGACGGCTCTTGGATTGAAGTTCGACTCCACGCGGATGAGCGCCGCCACGAGCTTCCAGTCGATCTGGTTCTCCTGGCAGTAGCGCGCGATGAGATCTCGAAAGGGAAGGGATTCAGGGAGCATGGCCTCGGGGTCTTCCAGGTTGGGCGGAGGAACGTAGCCCTCGTACCGACGGAGAATGGACTCGGCGGGCACGCCCATCTGCCCGCCGCCGGGCAGGTGAAGGACCACCAGGCCGTCGGAGGGCTCCACCCTCTCCGCCACGAGGGAGCGCTCGGATTGAAAGACCACGAGCTCCATGGCCCCGAGGGGGACGGCCCCGAGGCACGCCAGGAGGATGCCGGCCCGTGTCACCGCGCGCTTCACGCCAGTTCCCCGAGGGAGGCGAAGAAACGGTCGTTCCCCGATGGGTGGTACGTGGCCCGGTCCGGATCCAGCAGGCACGTGCGCGCGTCCAGGGGAGAGAGGTCCTTGAAAATGAGGGACAGGCGCGCCTCCTTGCCGCCTTCCCGGGCCAGAAAGGCCGCCAGGGTGGCCACCATTCCGTAGGAGAGCTTCCCGGCGGAAGAGGAGGAGGGCGGCTTTCCCCCCGCGAATCGGCGGAAGGCGCTGGCCAGGATCCCGGACCGTGCCGGCTCCACTCCGTTGTACTTCAGGAAGATCTCCCGGAATGTCCCCTGGAGGGTGATCGGAACGTACTCCATGACGGCGAGCGAGGGAGAGGCGGGATCGTCGGTGAGGTAGAGGGCCGCGTACACCGTGGGACGGTCCCACTGGACCGAAGGGTCCAGCGGTTCCAGGGCGCTCCCGCAGAGAAGGCCGTACCGCGGGTCGATCCGGAGAAGGCTGGCGATCCCCCGGGTTTTCAGATAGGCCCGCAGATGCAGGGCGAGGTCCCGGAGGGGCCGGGAGGCCCTCCCCTCGCCGTGGAGGAGTACGAACACCTCCCTCCGGCCGGAAAGGGCGTCCTGCTCCTGCAGGAGAAAGAGAGTCAGGGACGTGGCGCCGAGGACGCCGGCCGTCCAGGTGGACTCGATGCGCGCCTCCTTGAGGTGCTGGGGCAGGGGGAGCCCGTCCGCGCTGCCGGCGCCCCGATGGTTCAAGACCGCCAGGAAGTCCTCCATGAGCAGTCCGTCGTAGCGAAGGGTGGATCCGCTGGGCACCTGAACCTCCGGCCCTTCAGGATAGGGCAGATGGCCCCTCCGGGCAAACGGCGAAGGGGCAAGAGGGAGGAAGGGCCTTCTTTCTTTGCTTCGCAACTCCTTCAAACACAAGGCCTTTCTTGGGGGACGCGCGCCCCATTCCTTGACTTGTCAAGCGCCCGTCTCCTACTGTAGGGCCATGGAGACGCCGGCGACACAGCTAAAAGGCCGCTTGGCGGCCGTTCAAAGGGCTCTGGACACGGCGGCGGCGGGGGCGGGGAGGCCTCCCGGATCGGTGCACCTGATGGCGGTGGTCAAGACTCAACCCGCCGCCCACGTATCCGCCGCGGCGGACCTCGGGGTCCGGATGTTCGGAGAGAACCGCGTCCAGGAAGGAGAAGCACGCTGGGCCGAACTCCCCGAGGACCTCAGAGATCGGGTGCGGCTCCATTTCATCGGGCGGCTTCAGGCCAACAAGGTCCGGAGGGCCCTCCGGCTCTTTGACAGCCTGGATAGCGTCGATTCCCCGATCCTGGCCCGGCGCCTTTCTCGCATCGCGGAGGAGGAGGGACTCGTCCGGGAGGTTATGATCGAAGTGAACCTGGGCGAAGAGTCGCAGAAGGGAGGGGTGCCTCCGGAGGAGGCGGGGGACCTGGCCCGCCTGATCCTGGACCTTCCCGGGCTCCGGCTGACGGGCCTCATGGGCGTCCCCCCCCTGGGGGAAGATCCGGAAGCGTCGCGCCCGCATTTTCGCAGATTGGCCGATCTCTTTGGCCGCCTGAGGTCCTTCCACCCGGAACCGGAATGCATGCGGTGGCTCTCCATGGGGATGAGCCACGATTTTCCCGTGGCCGTGCAGGAGGGGAGCACCCTCGTGCGCATCGGGACCGCCCTCTTCGGTCCCAGGAGGCCCTGATGACGACGCGCAAACCCCTGTCCCCCATCGAAATCCAGACCGCCGTATTCCGCCGGACCTTCCGGGGATTCGACCCGGAGGAGGTGCATCTTTACCTCCAGGCCGTGGCCGAGTCCTACCAAACCCTGACCCTTGAAAACCAGCGCCTCCAAAAGGACGTGGAGCACCTCCAGAGCGCCCTCGACGAATTCCGGCGCCGGGAAGGGCTCCTCCGGGATGCTCTGTACACGGCTCAGAAGGTCTCCGACGACATCAAAGCCCAGGCCCTTCGAGAGGCCCAAAGCACCGTCCAGGAGGCGGAGGTCCGCGGGCAGGCCCTCGTCCAGCAGGCGCAGGTCCGGGCCCACGCCGTGGAGCGGCAGATCCTCGACCTGAGGATGGAGCGCGAATCCATGCTCCAGGGGATGCGGGACCTCACGGCCCGGATCCTGGCCCTCGTCGAGGCGCTGGAGGAATCCAAGACCCGGGACAACGTGGCGTCCATGGGGCGGGAGGGCTGATGGCGGCGGATTTCGACCTTCTCGTGGGTCCCGTCGGCTGCCTGGTCCCCTGCGCGGGTCCCGCTCCGCGCCTCGGCGCCGCCTTGAAGGTCCTTCCCACCCTCTCCCCCGGGGCCCTGGGCGTCCGCGGGGGCCGCGTCGCCTTCGCGGGGCCTTGGAAAGAGGTGCATGACGCCTCCGCCCGGGAGCGGGTGGCCCTGCCAAAGGGGACCCTCCTGCCGGGTCTCGTGGACCCGCATACCCACGTTCCCTTCCTGGGGGACCGGGCCCACGAGCTCCGGTTGCGCCTCGAGGGCGCCACCTACATGGAAATCGGCCGTGCCGGAGGAGGCATCTTGAGCACCATGGCCGCCGTGAGGCACGCCTCCGCCGACGAGCTTCACGCCTCGGCCCGGCGCCTGGCGGCCCGGTTCTTGAGCCACGGCGTCACGACCTTCGAAGCCAAGAGCGGATACGGACTGAACGAGACCGACGAGATCAAGCAGCTGGAGGTCATCCGGCGCCTGGCCGGCGAGGGGCCGCAGACGGTGACCCCGACCTTCCTCGGGGCCCACTTCGTTCCTCCCGAGTTCCGCGAGTCCCCCTCGGAGTACGTGGACCTGCTCGTGGACGGCCTCCTCCCGCGCGTGGCGCGGGAGGGGCTTGCGCGATTCTGCGACGTGTTCTGTGAGGACGGCGCCTTCACCCCCGACCAGTCCAGGCGCATCCTGCTGGCCGCCAAGGAGCTGGGGCTTCTTCCCCGGCTCCACGCCGACGAAATCGTGGACACCGGAGGCGCGGCCCTGGCCGCGGAGGTGGGTGCCGTGAGCGCCGACCACCTCATGGCCGCTTCCCCTCGGGGAATCGAGGCCATGGCCCGGGCGGGCGTGTGCGCCACCTTTCTTCCCGGGACCTCGTTCTACCTGAGAAAGCCCTATGCCCCCGCCCGCGCCTTCATCGAGGCCGGGTGCCCCATCGCCCTCTCGACGGACTGCAACCCCGGCTCCAGCTACACGACCAACCTCCTTCACGTCTGCGCCCTCGCCGTCTTCGGGATGGGGCTGCTCCCCGAGGAGGCCCTGTGGGCCGTGACCCTGAACGCCGCGTACGGTTTGCGCCTGCATGAGGATGTGGGATCCCTCGAGGCCGGCAAGCGGGCCGATTTCACCCTCTGGGACGCCCCGGACTACCTTCACCTCTTCTACCCTTACGGGGAGGCCCAGCTCGCCGCCACCTACTGCGCGGGCCGGCTCGCGTGGAGCAAGGAGACATCATGAAACGCCTCGTCGTCGTCCTGGCCGCGGGCCAGGGCACCCGCATGAAATCCCCTCGGGCCAAGGTTCTCCATCCCGTCCTCGGCCGGCCCATGGCGATCCAGACCCTCGCGTCCCTGGAAACCCTCTCGGCGGACCGCACCTTCGTCGTGGTGGGCCACCAGCGCGAAGCCGTCCAGGAGGCGCTCTCTTCCTGCGGGGTGACCTGCGTCGTTCAGGAGCCACAGTTGGGAACCGGCCACGCCCTCATGGCTTGCCGGAACGCCATCGAGGCCGAGGGCCCGGCCGAGGTCCTCCTCGTGCCCGGCGACGCCCCCCTTCTTCCGGGCGACGCATTGGCGGGAATGTGGGACACCTTCCACCGCTCGGGAGAGGCGGCCGCCGTCGTCACGCTGCGCCTGGAGCGGCCCTTTGGGTACGGCAGGATCCTGCGGGACGGGGCATCCCTCGTCCGGATCGTGGAGGAGCGGGACGCCAAGCCGGAGGAGCGGGCGCTGACCGAGGTGAACTCGGGGGTCTACTTCTTCCGGTCCCCCGGCCTCTGGGCTCTCCTCGAACGGGTGGGCCGGGACAACGCCCAGGGAGAGTATTACCTGACGGACCTCTTCGCCCTCCTGCACCGGGAGGGCCGTTCCGCCTCCCTCTTCGCCGCCCCTGACCCGAGGGACTGGCTCGGAATCAACACCCAGGAGGAGCTGGCCCGCACCACCCAACGGCTCCGAGAGGACCTGGTGCGGCGGTGGATGGAGGCGGGAGCAACGGTCATGGATCCCCCCTCCACCTGGATCGAGGCCGGAGTGAGGCTCGGCGCGGGGGTCGTCCTCCATCCCTTCGTCCGCCTGTGCGGCACCACCCGCCTCGAGTCGGGGGTGGAGGTGAGGAGCTTCAGCGTCCTGACCGACTGCGAGATCGGGGAGGGCACCCTGATCAAGGAGCATTGCGTTCTCGAGAGGACCGCCGTCGGCCCCCGCTGCATCCTGGGCCCCTTCAGCCGCACCCGGGAGGGGACGGTTCTGGAGGAGGGGGTCCACCTTGGGAACTTCGTGGAGACCAAGAAGGCCCGCCTCGGCAAGGGGGTCAAGGCGAACCACCTTTCCTACCTGGGCGACGCCACCGTGGGCGCGGGCTCCAACATCGGCGCGGGAACCATCACCTGCAACTACGACGGCCGGATGAAGCATCCGACGGTCCTGGGCGAAGGGGTGTTCGTGGGAAGCGACACCCAGCTCGTGGCCCCCGTCACGGTCGGGGACGGCGCGTACATCGGCGCGGGCGCCACGGTCACGAAGGACGTTCCCGCCGGAGCCCTCGCCATCTCGCGGGTTCCGCAAAAAAACGTGGAGGGGTGGGCCGAACGGAAGAAGGCGCGAGGCCGCTGATCCGCCGGCCGATGGGGAGCGGTCCTTGCTGACCCCGTCGGCGGAGCCCGGCGCGGGGGCGGCGTATACTCGTTTCAGGAGGCGGTCATGTGCGGGATCGTGGGCTACATCGGCCCCAAGGACCCGGTGCCCATCCTGATGGACGGGCTCAAGCGGCTCGAGTACAGGGGATACGATTCGGCGGGCATCGCCGTCTTCGAAGGGGACGGCCTCCGGACCGAGCGCGCCGCCGGGAAGATCGTGAACCTGGAGGACAAGCTGAGGCTGAACCCCTTGCGCGGCGCTTACGGGCTCGGCCACACCCGCTGGGCGACCCACGGGAGGCCCACCGAGGAAAACGCCCACCCCCACACCGACTGCGCGGGGCGCCTCGTGGTCGTTCACAACGGGATCATCGAGAACTACCTGGCCCTCAAGGAGGAACTGATCGGCCGCGGCCACACCTTCCGGACGGAGACGGACACGGAGGTGGTGGCCCACCTGCTCGAGGAGCAGGGGGATGACCTGGAAGCGGCCATGGGCGCCGTGGCTCGACGCCTGGCGGGCATTTTCGCCCTGGCGGCGGCCAGCGCGAGGGACCCCGGACGGATCGTCGCGGCCCGGATGGGCCCGCCCCTCGTCGTCGGGCTCGGCCGCGGCGAGAACTTCGTGGCCAGTGACATCCCCGCCATCCTCAGCCACACCCGGGACATGGTGTTTCTGGACGATGGCGAGATCGCCGTGGTGACGGAAGAGTCCATCCGGTTCACGGATTTCGAGGGCCGGCCCCGGACCAAGTCCCCCACACGGATCGCCTGGGACCCCATCCAGGCCGAGAAGGCCGGGTTCAAGCACTTCATGCAGAAGGAGATCTTCGAACAGCCCCGGGCGGTGGCGGACACCCTCGTGGGACGAATCTCGCTGGACCGGGGACAGGTCTTCCTCGAGGAGGTGGGGCTGTCGGACGAAACGGCCCGAGAGGTTCGAAGGGTCCTCCTGGTGGCGTGTGGGACCTCCTGGCACGCGGGCCTCTGCGCGCGGTACCTCCTGGAGGGTCTCGCCCGCCTCCACGCGGAGGTGGATTACAGTTCCGAGTTCAGGTACCGGGACCCCCTCGTGGATGCGTCCACCCTGTGCGTGTTCATTTCCCAGTCAGGGGAGACGGCGGACACCCTCGCCGCCCTTCGGGAGGCCAAGTCCAAGGGGGCCCCCACGCTGGCCATCTGCAACGTCGTGGGGAGCATGCTATCCCGGGAGGCGGACGGCACGCTCTTCACCCACGCCGGTCCCGAAATCAGCGTGGCCTCCACCAAGGCCTTCACGACCCAGCTCGCCGCCTTGAGCCTTCTGGCGCTTCACCTGGCCCAGGTCCGCGGCGTGCTCTCCTCGGAGGATCTGCGCCCGAGGCTGCAGGCCCTCACCTCCCTCTCCGGGCTCATGGAGCAGGCCCTGGCCCTGGAGCCCCAGATCGAGGACGTGGCTCGCCGATACAGCCGCTACCGGGACTTCCTGTACCTGGGACGGGGCATCCAGTATCCCATCGCCCTGGAGGGAGCCCTGAAGCTGAAGGAGATCTCCTACATCCACGCCGAAGGGTACCCTTCGGGCGAAATGAAGCACGGTCCCATCGCCCTCATCGACGAGAACCTCCCTGTGGTGGCGGTGGCGCCCCGGGACGACGTCTACGGAAAACTGCTGTCCAACCTGGAAGAGGTCAGGGCCCGCGACGGCAAGGTGATCGCCGTGTGCAACGAAGCCGACGCCCGCCTGAGGGGCCTGGCCGACGAGGTCTTCCTGGTCCCGGAAACGGATCCCCTTCTGATGCCGATCCTGACCGTGGTCCCCCTTCAACTCCTGGCCTATCACATCGCCGTCAAGCGGGGGGCCGACGTGGACCAGCCCAGGAACCTCGCCAAGAGCGTCACGGTGGAGTAGGCGGCGGAGGGGAGGGATCCCTCCGCCGATCGCCTCAGACGATCCAGCGCCTTCGGCGGGCGGCGAGCCGGCGCTCGATGTCGCGCCGCGTACGCGGGGCCGATGTGAGGAGGCGGGCGCCCGAGGGCGTCACCACCACGTCATCCTCGATCCGGACCCCCAGGCTCTCCCCGGCGATGTACACGCCCGGTTCCACGGTAAGGACAACGCCCGGCTCGAGCGGCAGGTCGTAGGAACCCGTGTCGTGGGCTTCGAGCCCGAGGTAATGACTGGTGCCGTGGAAGAAATGGGCCTCGTGGCCGGCCTTTCGAATGATCTCGAGGGCCGCCTGGTGGACGTCGCGAACCAGGACTCCCGGCCGTACCGCGGCGACGGCCGCATCATGGGCCTCGAGAACGAGGTCGTACACTTCGGCCTGGCGTCGGGTGAACCTCCCGGAAACCGGGAAGGTCCGGGTTTCGTCGGCGCAGTACCCGCCCATCCGGGCTCCCACGTCGCAGATCACCAGGTCCCCGGCCTCCATCCGGCGCCGGTTCTGGCCGTAATGGAGGAGGCAGGAGTTGGGCCCCGAGCCCACGATGGAGGCGAAGGCCCGTTCCCTCGCCCCCGAGGCCGTAAAGACGTATTCCACCAGGGCCTGCACCTCGTATTCGTACAGGCCGGGCCTCAGGTGGCCCAGCACGGTGCGCAGGGCCGCGTCCGTCGCCGCCGCCGCGCGGGCCATTCGCTCGAGTTCGTCCGGGTCCTTCACCCGCCGAAGATCTCCGAGCAGGCGGCCCGCGTGGAGCACGGCCAGGTACGGCATCCGATCCAGGAGGCGTCGGGCCACGGGATCGTCGGGCCTGGGGTCGGGAGCGTCCACGGGAAAATCGAGGAAGAGGACCTCCGCCTGGCGGAGGGGCCGGACCAGGGCGTCCTCCAACTGGTGCGCGAGCAGGATCCTGTCGAAACCCGTCTGTTTCATCGCTCGCAGGCGCTTGGGATCGGGCGCCGCCTGGGCCGTGAGACCGCCGGGGTCCAGCCCGGGTCCGTTCCACCGGTCCTTCGCCGGGTCGGCCGGTGGGAGAAGCAGGGTCTCCTCCGCCCGGTCCCGCTCGAGAACCACGAGGAGGGAGGCTCCGGGCAGATCCAGACCCGTCAGGTAGTAGAAATTCGGAGATACGCGGAAGCTCTCCAGCCCCGCCTCGGACCCCGAGAAGAGGATCGCAACCCCCCGTCGGCCACCCGCCGCCTCCAGAAGGCGCTTGGTCCACTCCTCCCGGCGCCGCTTCGTAACTTGGGGAGGTACGTCGGCCCTTCGAACGGTCGGTCCCCCCGCCGGTCGGGCGCTCATTTCCCGCCGCCGCCCTGAGTGGGCTTCTTCTCCGCCGGTGCCTCGGCCCCGCGGGCGGAGGCGAGCCGCAGCGTGCCCTCCACGAAACCCCCGTCCATCACCGTCAGGAGCGGGGAGGTCATCTCCAGCTCTCCCAGAAGACGGCCCTTGGGGTGGATTTCCACAGGGCCCTTCACGAGGGCCTTCCCTTCGACCCGGCCGTACACCACGAGGGAGTTCACCTCCAGCTCGCCGCTCACCTTTCCCTTCTCCCCCACCACGAGCCGATCCGACCGGAGCACCTTGCCCTTGAATTCGCCGTCCACGCGGAAGGTCTGCGTGAAGGTGAGGGTCCCCTCCATGACGACGCCCTCTCCGAGCATCCCCCCCACCTGGGTCACCTCGCCGGGCCGCTTTCCCATCATGGATTTCTCCCCTTCTCTCCCAGGAGCCGGTCGTACAGGGCCTGGAGTTCGTCCTCATTGCGGAAGGAGACGACCACCCGGCCGCCCTTCCCCCGCCGCTGGATCTCCACCCGCAGGCCGAGGTGGCGCCCCAGCGTCCTGGCCGCCTTCTCCGTGTCAGGGTCCAAGGACGGGTTCGCCGGACCCCGCGGCTCTCTGACCCGAAAGGCCTCGGCCTCCCGCACCGATAGGCCGCGGCGGAGGATCGCGTCGAGCAGGGCCGCCTGGTCCTCCCTGCGGCGCCGGGAAAGGATGGCCTTGGCGTGGCCCACGCTGATCCGTCCCTCTTCCAAGGCGGAGAGGGCGGGCTCGGAGAGGTGGAGCAACCGCAGCATGTTCGCCACGGTGGCCCGCTCTTTCCCCACGCGCCGCGCCACCTCCTCCTGGGTGAGCTCCAGATCCTCCACGAGGAGCCGGTAGGCCCGGGCCTCCTCCACGGGATTGAGGTCGTCCCGTTGGAGGTTCTCCACGAGCGCCAGTTCCAGCATCTGCGCGTCGGCGGCCTCCTTGACCAGGACGGGTACCCGGTGGAGCCCCGCCTTCTGGGCCGCCCGCCAGCGCCGTTCTCCCGCGATGATCTCGTAGGAGCCGTCGGAAGGGCGGACGAGGATCGGCTGGAGGATCCCGTTGGACGAGATGGACCGGGCCAGATCCTCGAGGGATTCCTCCTGGAACCGGGCCCGAGGCTGGCGCGGGTTGGGTCTCAGGCGATGGATCTCCACCTCCAGGACCCGCCTGGCCTCCGGGCCGGGCGTGGCGATCAGCGCGTCCAGTCCTCGACCGAGGACGTTCTTAGGATGCATGGGCGAGCAGCTCCTGTGCCATCAAGAGGTACGACTGCGCTCCCCGGGAGGCCACGTCGTACAGGAGGGCCGGGCGTCCGAAGGAGGGCGCTTCGGCCAGCTTCACGTTTCGGGGGATGGCGACACGGAAGACTCGGCCGCCGAAGAACCGCTGCACTTCGGAGGACACTTGCCTCGACAGGTTCGTCCGCTCGTCCACCATGGTGAGGAGGACGCCGGCCACCTTCAGATCGGGGTTCAGGGACTCCCGGACCCGCTCGAGGGTGCGAAGGAGCTGGCTCACCCCTTCCATGGCGAAGAACTCCGCCTGGATGGGGATCAGCACGCTGTCGGCCGCCACCAGGGCGTTGAGGGTGAGGAGGCCCAGGGAGGGGGGGCAGTCCACGAGGATGAAGTCGTAGCGGTCCTTGATGGGCTCCAGGAGGCGCTTCAGGACAAACTCCCGGTCCTGGGCGACGGCAAGCTCCACCTCCGCTCCGGCGAGCGACACCGATCCCGGAAGGAGGCTCAGTCCGGGGAGTCCGCAGGAGACGATGACCTCCTCGGGCGCCTGAGATCCGGAGAGGCAGGCGTAAACCGTGCGGCCGTCCTCTGCGGCGGCCCCCACTCCGGAGGTGCAGTTGGACTGGGGATCGAAGTCCACCAGGAGGACACGGCGCTCGGCGGCGGCCAGCGAGGCCCCCAGGTTGATGACCGTCGTAGTCTTTCCGACCCCGCCTTTTTGGTTGGCCACGGCGATGATGTCTCCCACGTGATTCCTCCCCCGCTCTTGTACCACAGACACGGCCATCCGGGAAGCCCGCCGGACGGCGCTCAGAGATGCGGGTCCCGGTCCCCGGGGGCCACTGTTCCACGTGGAACAGTGGCGGCCAGCAGGGCGATTCCCGCCTCGGGGATGTCGATCCGCCGCACGTCCGCTCCGAGCGCCCGCAGCCATGCGGCGTAGAGCGCCTCCCGATCCCCGCCCGTCCAGACCAGCAACGAGCCGCCCGGCTCCAGGGCCTTGGCGAGTCGCTTGAGCAGTCCCCTCCTCAGGCGAACCCCGCGCACGGTCACGGCCCCGTAGGTCCCGCCGCGCGAAAGTTCCTCCTCCACCGTGGTGCACCGCACCTGGGCCGACACGCCCAACAGGCCCACGGCCTCCCGGAGAAACTGCGCCTTGGCCCCCGAAGGTTCGCACAGGACGAACCCCAGATCGGGCCGGTGGATGGCGAGGGGAAGGGAGGGGATCCCTCCCCCGCTCCCCACGTCCAGAACGGTGGCCCCCCTGGGCAGGAACGGCTCCCCCTGAAGCGATGGGGCGATGCCCTTGCGAAGGACCTCCTGCCGGTCCCGGAAGGCGGTGAGCCCGGCCCCCGCGTTTCGGGAAAGGAGGAGTTCGAGGTAGAGGGCCATCCTGTCATCCGCGCTCAAGTCTTCCCCTCCTTGGCAGGGCGAAACGGATCCGCAGGAGCGCCGCGGGCGTCACGCCCGGAATCCTGGAAGCCTGGTCCAGCGTCTCGGGGCGGACCGCCGTAAGCCGCTCCACCACCTCCCGGCTCAGTCCCGGGATGGCCCCGTACTCCAGATCCCGGGGAAGCCGCAGGGCACGCGCGCCCTTCAGCCTTGCCGCCTCGGCCTTTTCGCGGTCCCGGTATCCCCGGCCCTTGACCTCCGACTCCACGTAGTGGACCTCCAGTCGATCCAGGGCGGCGACCGCCTCCAAGTGGCGCGCCACGGAGGCCAGGGACTCCTCGGGACGACTCAACAGCCTGGCGAGGGACACGCCCTCGCCGTCGATTCGCGCGGAAATCCGCTCCAGATCCGCCAGGACCGAGGCCACCCTGGCCTCCCTCTCCCGCAGGATCCGCAGATCGTCGGGGGACGCAAGTCCGTCCGCCTCGGTCTTCCCCGCCAGGCGCCGGTAGGCGGAATGCCGGTCCAGGAGGAGGCGGAATTCCGCCCGGGAAGTCAACATTCGGTATGGCTCCAGGACCCCCCGCGTGACCAAGTCGTCCACCATCACGCCCAGGTACGCCTCCTCCCGCCCGAGCAGAAAGGGCGCCTCCTTCCGAAGGGCGCGCGCAGCGTTCAGGCCCGCCCAGAAGCCCAGCCCCGCGGCTTCCTCGTACCCCGTGGTTCCCACCACCTGTCCCGCCAGGTACAGACCGGGGACGTGCTTGGCCTCCAGGGTGGCGGACAGGGCCCTGGGGTCCACCGCGTCGTACTCCACGGCGTACCCGTAGCGCACGAACTCCGCCTCCTCCAACCCCGGAACGGTCCGGACGAGCGCCTCCTGGACATCCCTTGGTAGGGAAGTGGACAGCCCGTTTGGATAGATCTCCTCCGACGCGATTCCGTCGGGCTCCAGGAAGACCTGATGGGTCTCGTTGTGGGGAAAGCGAACCACCTTGTCCTCGATGGACGGACAGTACCGCGGACCCAGGCCGCGGATGGCCCCCGTGAACAGCGGCGACCGGTGAAGGGCCCCGAGGATGACCTTTCGGGTCTCCGGAGTGGTGCGGGACAGGTGGCAGGACACCTGAGGGAGGCGCGGAAAGGGCCGGCTCAGAACCGAGAAGGGCTCGGGGTCACGGTCTCCCTCCTGAGGGGTGGTGCGGTCCCATCGGACGCTGGCCTTTTTCAATCGGGGCGGAGTGCCCGTCTTGAGCCGGAATAGGGGAAGACCCAGGCGCTGGAGGCACTCGGAAAGCTCGACCGCCGCAAACTCCCCCACCCGCCCGCCCGGGGTCCGCTCGTCCCCCCGGTGCATGAGGCCTCCCAGAAAGGTGCCCGTCGTCAAGATCACGGCCCGGCACCGGAGGGTTCCGCCTCCAAGGAGCCCCACCCCGGCGGCCCGTCCCCCTTCCACAAGGACCCCCACGGCGCGCCCCTCCAGGAGCCGAAGCCCTGGGACCGACTCCAGAATGGCGCGGACGGCTCGATGGTAGGCCTCCCGGTCGTTCTGGCTCCTCAGCCCCTGCACGGCGGGACCCCGGCTGGCCCCCAGGAGACGGAAGTGGATCCCCGTGTCGTCGGCGGCCCGCGCCATGAGTCCGCCCAGCGCGTCGATTTCGCGGACGAGGTGGCCCTTCCCCAGGCCTCCGATGGCCGGGTTGCAGGACATGAGGGCGAGGGCTTTGAGGGAGTCGGTGAGGAGGACCGTGTCGAGCCCCTTTCGGGCCAGCACCCTCGCCGCCTCCGCCCCGGCGTGGCCGCCCCCTACGACCACGGCGTCGCACGACCTCATGAAAGGCCCCCCCCCGGAATCCGGGCGGATCCCCAAGGAGCCGCATCGGGTGTCTCGCGCCGGATCGCCATGGAGCGCCTCACTTCCCGATGCAGAAGCGGGAGAAGATGCGTTCGTAGAGCTCCTCGTCCGATCCCTCACCCGAGAGGGCCTCTCGAAGCCACCGATGGGCCGCGGAAAGGGCGCTCAGACTGACTTCGAGCCCCACGCCTTCACGATGTCCCTGGAGGGCTTCCGCCACGGCGGCGGCGGCCCTGGACACGGCCTGCGCCTGCCTCTCCCCGGCGGGCGGGATTTCCCCTCCCGTCGGGGGAACCTCCCCCATCCAGGCCCTGAGGGCCCCCACAAGCTCATCCAGGCCCTGCCCCGTGAGGGCGCTCACGGGCAGGGCGCCCGGGTGGGTCGGCCCAGCGGAGCACAGGTCCCGCTTGTTGGCCAGCGTAAGGATGGGAGGGCGCTCGAGGCGGGCGAGAACGGCCTCCTCCTCCTCCCCCCACCCCTTCGAAGCGTCGAAAACCAGAAGGGTGCCATCCGAGGCCGCCGCAGCCTCCAGACCGCGCTCCACGCCGAGGCCCTCCACCTCGCCCACGGCCTCCCGGACCCCCGCCGTGTCCTTCACGACGAGGGGAAGGCCGCCGATTTCCAGCGTCTCTTCGAGCACGTCGCGGGTGGTTCCGGGATGGGGCGTCACCAGGGCTCGCTCCCGGCTCAGGAGCCGGTTGAACAGGGAGGATTTGCCGGAATTGGGCGGCCCCACGATGGCCACGCTCCAGCCCCGCTTCATCCTGGCCCCGATCTCCCCTTCCCGCGCGAGGGCGGCCAGACCGGAGGCCAGCCCTTCGAGCTCCGCCGTCTCCTGCGGGGAGGCCGCCTCCCCCAGCTCCTCAGGAAAATCGAGCCGGGCCTCCCAGGCCGCCCGGAGCTCCAGCAACCGCGCGCTCAGGCCCGACAGGCGCCCGGCGAGGCGCCCGCCCAGCGCCGAGGCCGCCCTCAGGGCGAGGGCCTCGGTATCCGCGGCGACCATGGCGTCCACCGCCTCCGCCTCCGTCAGGCTCATCTTACCCAGGCTCACGGCCCTCCAGAGGAACTCCCCGGGGCGCGCCTGCCGGATCCCGAATCGGAAGCAGAGATCCAGGCACCCTCGAACCACCCCCGGAGACCCGTGTACCTGGATTTCCGCAACGTCCTCGCCGGTGAGCGAATCGGGCCCCAGGAAAAGGACCGCCAGGGCGCGGTCCAGAGGCCTTCCATCCTCCCGACGCAACTCTCCCAGGCACAACCGCCGGGGGGCTTCGGAGGGCGGGGGACCCACAGGGTGGAAGTGGCTCTCAAGAAAAGGCCCGGCCAGCGGGCCCGAAATCCTCACCACCCGAACGGCGCCCCTCCCGGGGGGAGTGGCCTCCGCCGCGATGGTCCCTCCCAGATCAGGCACGGGAGGGACGGGACGGCCCCTTCGGCGTGGACTTTCGGGCCTTCTCGGCCTCGAGGGCCCGGGCCGCCGCCTGACGGTTGATGAGGGCCTGTTGCCCCATGGTCAGGACGTTGTTGGCGAGCCAGTAGACCGTCAGTCCCGCGGGAGCCCAAAGGCAGAACCAGGTGAACATGACGGGCATGAACCAGAGCATGAGTTTTTGAGCCCCCTCCAGGCCCTGGGAACCCGACATCCGGGTGGACACGATCATGGTGGCGCCCATCAGAAGCGGCGTGACGTAGTAGGGGTCGGGGATCGAGAGGTCCTGGATCCACCCGAAGAAGGGGGCGCCCCGGAGTTCGATCGCCCTGGGGAGGAGTTCGAAGAGGGCGAAGAAGATGGGCATCTGCAGGAGGAGCGGGAGGCACCCGCTCATCTGTCCGAGGGGATTGATGCCCTCCTTCTGGTACAGGGCCATCATCTCCTCGTTCATTTTCTGCCGGGTGGCCATGTCCTTTCCCATCTTCTTGTACTTGGCCTTGATCCGGTCCACCTGGGGCTTGAGGCGCTTCATGGTGTCGCCCATCTGCTTCATTTTCACCATGGAGCCCTGGGTCAACGGATAGAACGCGACCTTGATCAGCAAGGTGATGAGGATGATGGCGATCCCGTAGTTTCCCGCGAAGGAGTAAAGCTTCTTCAGGCCCCACAGGAGAAGTCCGCACAGGGGGGTGAGCCATCCCCAGTCGGTGAGGCGGTTGAACTGGTCCGCGACGCCCGAAAGAAGCCCCCACTGCTTGGGTCCAAGGAAGAGCCTCCCCTTCCCCGTAAATCCGGCCACCAGCGTGATGTCGTTTTCCGCCGGATGGACCTTTTGCAGCTCGGGTGAAAGGGCTTCGGTGACCACCCGCACCCAGGGCATCGGGGCATCCGGCAGGAGCGCCGCGGCGAAGTAGTTGTTGCTGATGGCGGCCCAGGCGATGGGACCCTTCGTCCCGTAGGAGTCGGTGACGGGCGCCTTGTCCCCGGTCACCTTGTCGGCGCGCTTGACCTTCTTGAAGCTCCCCGCCTCCAGCAAGCCCACGTACTCCTGCTGGAAATACCGGTTCTTGGCCTGCTGCGCGTTCAGGGCCGCGAAGCCGGGTCCCCAGGCCAGCGGAACCGGTGAAAGCGCCTTGCCGTCCATCTCGGCCGAGGCCTCGAATCCCAGGAGGTAGCCCGCGCCCGGAAGGGTAAAGACCTTCCGGACCGCGTTTCCCTTCCCGTCCGACCAGGAGAATTCGGCCACCTTCTCCCCCGCCGGTCCCGTGCGTTGTTCCACGTGGAACAACGCCTGTCCGGCGGCATCGTCGAAGGCCTTGGTCCCCGACTGGATCGCGAGGGGGTACCGCCCCGAAGCCGCCGACAGGGGTGAGACGAGCTCGTCCAGGGGTCCGTCCTTCAACCGGTACTTCTTCAATTCTACGCGGGTGAGAACGGCGCCACGGTTGCTCAGGACCAGCCGGAGGTCCTCGCTTTCCAAGGTGATCTGCCGTTCCGCGGTATCCGCCACGGTCAAGGCGCTCGCCGCGGGCCCCGCGGCCTCCACCGAAGGGGCCGCCAGCGACTCCGCAGGAGGCCTCGCGCCCCCCTGGGCGGCCGGGACGGGCGCGGGGGCGGGAGGAGAACCCTGGCGCGTTCCCGTGAACAGGGACCAGACCCCGATGAGGGCCATCATGACCACCATGGCCACGACAAAACGCTGCGTGCTCTTGGGATCTTCTTGTCCGAGCTGCTCCATCACCCGCTCCTCAGCGCGGCCCGGGCGGACACGGATCGTACCCGCCCTCCGCAAAGGGATGACAGCGCACGATGCGCCGCACCCCCAGCCATGTCCCCCGGAGGGCGCCGAACCTTTCGATGGCCTCCAGGGTATACTGCGAACAGGAGGGCACGAACCGGCAGGCCCCCCCGAGATAGGGCGAGAGGGACATCTGGTAGACGCGAATGGCCCAGATCGCAAGCCGCCTCATTGCGGATACCCCTCACGAGCCAGGCGCTCCGCCACCTTTCGGAAAGCCCCCATGGCCTCGGCCAGCGTAAGCCGAGCCGCCGAATGCCTGGCGTTGACCACGATCCGGCACCCGTCGGGAAGCCCGCCACGCTCCTGGCGAAAGGCCTCCCGCACCAAACGCTTGACCCGGTTTCGCACGACCGCTCCGCCGACCTTTTTGGGCACCGTGACGCCCAGGCGACGCGGCCCGTCGCCCGACGCGGCGTAGAAAACGAGGCACCCCACGTGCATCGCCTTGCACGATCCGTACAGGGCTCTGTATTCGGCGCGGGAGCGAATCCGGTCTTGCTTGGAAAAGGGTCCGGTGGGAACGGTCACGCCGGCGTCAGGCGCCAGCGACCCTTCGCCCGCCGCCGCGAGAGCACCTCTCGCCCGCCGCGCGTGGCCATGCGGGCCCTGAATCCGTGCGTCTTCGCCCTGCGGTGCCGGTTCGGCTGGAAAGTCCGTTTCATGCTACTGCCTTCCTGACTGGCCCCTCTTCACTCACCGGGGGAGCGGCGCGCCTTTGGAGGCCACCTGCATCCGAACGAGCGCCTGCTCCAGGGCGATCTGGGCCTGAACGAAATCGGCGTCGGGGTGCCGGAGGCGCGCCCTCGCCGACTCGGCGTCCTGCTTGGCCTGCTCCACGTCAATGTCTTCGGCCCGCTCGGCCAAGTCCGCGAGCACCGTCACCTTGTCGGGAAGGATCTCCACGAAACCCCACGAAACGGCGAGGTAGCGCCAGTCGCTCCCGATCCTGTACTTTATCTCACCAATCTTGAGCGACGTCAAGAGCTGGGTGTGCCCGGGGAGGGCGCCGAGGTACCCTTCGGTGCCCGGCAGGGATACCTCGTCCACCGGTTCGTGGACGAGGTGGCGCTCGGGCGTGACCACGGTCAGGAGGAGCTTTTTCGGGATTTCGAAGGTCGCCGCCATGGCTCAACCTTGCTTGGCGAGGCGCTCGGCTTTCTCCATGGCCTCCTCGATGGTGCCGACCATGTAGAACGCCTGCTCCGGCATACCGTCGTGCTTGCCGTCCAGGATCTCCTCGAAGCCCCGGATCGACTCTTCGATCTTCACGTACTTGCCCTTCATGCCCGTGAACTGTTCAGCCACATGGAACGGCTGGGACAGGAACCTCTGCATCTTGCGGGCCCGGGCCACGATGAGCTTGTCGTCCTCGCTCAGCTCGTCGATTCCCAGGATCGCGATGATGTCCTGAAGGTCCTTGTACCGCTGCAGCACGCCCTGAACCCGACGGGCCACGGTGTAGTGTCTCTCGCCCACGATCCGGGGGTCGAGAACCCGAGACGTGGAAGCCAGCGGGTCCACTGCGGGGTAGATGCCCAGCTCCGTCAGCTGACGGGAGAGAACCGTGGTGGCGTCCAGGTGGGCGAAGGCGGTGGCGGGAGCAGGGTCCGTCAGGTCGTCGGCGGGAACGTAAATGGCCTGAACCGAGGTGACCGACCCTTTCTTCGTGGAGGTGATCCGCTCCTGCAACTCACCCATCTCGGTGGCGAGGTTGGGCTGGTAGCCGACGGCCGAGGGCATGCGGCCCAAGAGGGCCGACACCTCGGACCCCGCCTGGGTGAAGCGGAAGATGTTGTCGATGAACAGAAGAACGTCCTGCCCCTCCACGTCCCGGAAGTACTCCGCGGCCGTCAGGCCCGTCAGCCCGACCCGAAGGCGGGCCCCCGGCGGCTCGGTCATCTGGCCGTAGATCAGCGCGGCCTTGGATTTGTCCGGGTGTCCGGGGCTGATGACGCCCGACTCGGTCATCTCCAGCCACAGGTCATTCCCCTCGCGGGTTCTCTCGCCCACCCCCGAAAAGACGGAAACGCCGCCGTGGTGCATGGCGACGTTGTTGATGAGCTCCATGATGAGGACCGTCTTGCCCACGCCGGCGCCGCCGAAGAGCCCCGTTTTTCCGCCCTTCAGGTAGGGCTCGAGGAGGTCGACGACCTTGATGCCGGTCTCGAACATGTCCGCGGACGTGGCCTGGTCGGCGAAGGGCGGGGCGGACCGGTGGATGGGGAATTGCTGTTCCGTGACCACCGGACCCAGCTCGTCCACCGGCTTGCCGAGGACGTTCAGGATCCTCCCCAGGGTCTCCTTTCCCACGGGGACCATGATCGGGGTCCCCAGGTCCGTGGCCTTCATCCCGCGCACCATGCCGTCCGTGGGTTCCATGGCCACGCAGCGAACCCGGCCCTCGCCGAGGTGCTGGGCCACTTCGGCCGTCACGTCGATGGGCACCGTCGCGTCGAACCCTTCGGCGGTGATGTGCACGGCGTGGTAGATCTCGGGGATGTGGTCCGCCGGGAATTGAACGTCCACGACGGGCCCGATGACCGCTACGACTTTTCCTTCGACTGCCATGTGCACCTCTCCCATCAACCCAGGGCCTGGGCCCCGCTAACGACCTCGATGATTTCTTTGGTGATCGCCGCCTGCCGCACCCGGTTCGCGTAGAGGGTGAGCCGGTCGATCATATCCCGGGCATTGTTCGTGGCGCTCTCCATCGCCGTCATGCGTGCCGCGTGCTCGGCCGCCCCAGACTCCAGCATGGCGCGGAACACCTGGAATCCCACGTGTTTCGGCAGCAGCGTCCCGAAGAGTTCCTTCGGGGTGGGTTCGTAGAGGTAATCCACCAGGGGCTCCTCGGACTCGACCTCCATCCGCGGGATGGGCAAGAGCCGCTCCACCACGATCTTCTGGGTGATCACGCTCTTGAAATGGTTGTAGATCAGGTAGACCGCGTCGCATTCCCCGCCGACGAACTTCTCGGTGAGCTCCCTGGAGATCTCTTCGGCGTCGTCGTAGGAGACTTTGGCGAAGCGCCCCACCCACTGGCCGCCCATCTCGAAGGACCTGCGCTTGAAGAAATCGCGCCCCTTTCGGCCGATGCAGTCCACGACGACGGCCTTGCCCTCCGCTTGGAGTTCCGAGGCGTGCTTGAGGGTGTAGCGGAGGATGTTGGTGTTGAAGGCACCGCACAGTCCCCGGTCCCCCGTGAGGACGACGATGCGGACGCGCCCTTCCTCCCTCATGGTGAGAAGGGGGTGCGCCGTCTGGTCCGTCCGCGCCGCGAGCGAGTTGAGGACCTCGAGCATCTTGTTGGCATACGGGCGCGCGGACATCATGCGCTCCTGGGAGCGCCTCAGCTTCGCCGCGGCCACCATCTTCATGGCCTTGGTGATCTGCTGGGTGCTCTGGACGGAGCGGATCCGCCTCCGGATGTCCCTCAGGTTCGGCATGGCCTACTTCGCTTCCCGCTCTTTGAGGTACTGGTGCTTGAAGCTCTTGAGAAGGTCCTCGATCTGGGACTTGAGGGCCTCGTCGAGCACCTTCTTTTCCATGAGCGCGTCGGCCCAGGCCTGGCCATTGAGGTCAAGGTAGCGGTTCAGGCCCGCCTCGAAGACCCGGCACTCCTTGACTTCCAGGTCGTCGAGGAACCCGTGGGTCGCGGCGTAGATGATGGCGATCTGCTTCACGACGTCCAGGGGCTGGTACTGGTCCTGCTTGAGGATTTCCACCAGGCGGACGCCCCGGTGGAGCTGGGCCTGGGTGGCCTTGTCCAGGTCCGATCCGAACTGCGCGAAGGCGGCCAGCTCCCGGTACTGCGCCAGCTCCAGGCGCAGGGTACCCGCCACGGCCTTCATGGCCTTGATCTGGGCATTGCCGCCCACGCGGCTGACGGAGATGCCGACGTTGAGCGCCGGGCGGACGCCCTGGTAGAAGAGGTCCGATTCCAGGTAGATCTGCCCGTCGGTGATCGAGATGACGTTGGTGGGGATGTAGGCCGAGACGTCACCGGCCTGGGTCTCGATCACCGGCAGGGCCGTGAGGGACCCGCCTCCCCCCTTCTGGTTCAGCTTGGCCGCGCGCTCCAAGAGCCGGGAGTGGAGGTAGAAGACGTCGCCGGGGTACGCCTCGCGTCCCGGAGGGCGGCGCAGGAGGAGGGAAATCTCGCGGTAGGCCGCGGCGTGCTTGGAGAGGTCGTCGTAGATGCAGAGGGCGTGGCCGCCGTTGTACATGAAGTACTCGCCCATGGCGCATCCCGAGTAGGGGGCGATGTACTGGAGGGAGGCGGGCTCGGAGGCCGAGGCGGCCACCACGATGGTGTGCTCCATGGCGCCGTAGTCCGTGAGGGTCTTCACGACCTGGGCGATGGTGGAGCGCTTCTGCCCGATGGCCACGTAGATGCAGATGACGCCTTTTCCCTTCTGGTTGATGATGGTGTCGACGGCCACGGCGGTCTTTCCCGTCTGGCGGTCGCCGATGATGAGCTCGCGCTGGCCCCGCCCGATGGGGATCATGGCGTCGATGGCCTTGAGACCCGTCTGGAGGGGGATCTTGACGGGCTCGCGCTGGACGATGCCGGGGGCGATCCGCTCGATGGGGTACCGCTCCTTGCTTTCGATGGGCCCCCGCCCGTCCTGAGGCTGGCCGAGGGGATCCACGACGCGGCCCACCATGGCCTCGCTCACCGGCACGGACATGATCTGTTTCGTGCGACGGACCTCGTCGCCCTCCCGGATCTTGTCCGTGTCCCCCATGAGCACGGCGCCGACGCTGTCCTCCTCGAGGTTCAGCGCCATGCCGTAGACGTCGTTGGGGAAGGCGAGGAGCTCACCGGCCATGGCCTTCTCGAGGCCGTAGATGCGGGCGATGCCGTCTCCAACGGACGTGACGTAGCCCACCTCGGCCACATCGATCCGGCTCTCGAATCCTTCCAGCTGGGCCTTGAGAATCTTGGTGATCTCTTCCGTCTTGATCATGCTCGCCTACCCCTTCGCCAGGTCTTCGCGGAGGGCCTTGAGCGCCCCCGCCACGGACCCGTCGTAAACGGTCGAACCGACCTGAACCTGCACCCCCCCGAGGATCTCCGGGGCCACGCGGGCATCCAGCCGAACGGGGCGCCCGAACACCTTTCCCAGCCGCGAGGCGAAGGCCTCGGCCTCCTTCCCATCCAGGGGCCGGGCCGTCACGACTTGCCCGCGCAGGACCCCTCTGGACTCGTCCAGGGTTTCCCCGAAGGCCTTGACCATGTCGCTCCACTGGCCCACGCGGCCCTTCTCCACGACGAGGAGAATGAACCGGGCGCTGGCTTCCTGGAAGCCCGCCTTTCCGGCCAGCTCACGCACCAGGTTCTCCTTGATCCCCGCGGGCACGCCGGGGTTCTCGAAGGCGGCCCGAAGGCCCTTGACGTCTTTCAACCAGCCTTCGAAGGCCGTGAGGTCCCGGAGGACGGCCTCGGGGTCGGCCCCCTTGAGGGAGGCCATCAGCGCGCCGGCGTACCGCCTACCCACGCCGCTCATGGCGATCCTCCATCAGGTTGAGGAACCGTCCCTGGATGCGCGCCTCGTCCTCGGGCGTGAGGCTCTTGGCGAGGATCTCCCGGGCCGCCTGGACGGCGAGGTCCGCAGCGCAGGCCCGAAGGTCCCGTTTGGCCTGGACCATTTGTCGCTCCATTTCGAGGCCCGCCTCCTGCTGGATCCGAGCCTTGGCGGCTTCGGCCTCCTGCTGGAGCCGGACCTTGTCCGCCTCGGCGGCCTCGCGGGCGGCGCGCTCGATGGCCGCCACTTCCTCGTCGAGGCGGGACATCTTCACCTCGATCTCGCGGAGGCTCCGGGTGGCCTCTTCTTTTTCACGAAGGGCCTTCTCCAGGAGGTCCTGGATTTCCTTGGCCCGGCCCGCGAAGAACTTCGGGGCGGGGCGGCGGAGGAGGAAGACGAACAAGACGACGACGAGGAGGGTGTTGATGATCTGCCAGGCGATGGTAGGAACGCCCCAGATGGGCGCACCCCAACCCGCCGCCTCGCCGTGGCCTTCCTGCGCCCCCTCCGCCAGCGCGGACAGGGACGGCCACAGAAGCATGATGGCGAGCCCGATTCGGTTCTTCAAAGGGCCACCTCCCTGCCCAGGATCTTCCCGGCCAGGAGCCGCGACACCTGGGGGATCTCCTTTTCCAGGGCCCGCTTCACCTCCGCCACGTTGGCGCTCAGCTCCGCTTCGCGCCGCCGCAGGTCCCGGTCCACCTCGGCCTTGACCGACCCGAGCACCTCGCTCCGCGTCTGGAGGGCCTGGTTCCGGGCTTCTTCCTTCACCCGCGTGGCGCGGCGGTGGGCCTCGAGAACGGCCTGGTCGTACTCCAGGTAGCGGGCCTTCAGGGTCTCCTGGGACATGGCGGACAGGGAGGAGGATTCCTGGATCCTTCTCTTTCGCTCTTCGAGCACACCCTGGACCGGCCGGAAGAAGGCCCGGTTCAGGAGCCAGCCATAGATCAGGATCATCCCCATGAGGATAGGGATATGCCACCAGTTCCTTGCGATTTCTTCAAGCACCTGTGCTCCCCCCCAGAGAGGATCGGACGCTCGATCGAGAAGAAAGAGAGTAACAGACTTGCCTCCACAGGGTCAAGGTGTGCCGCCCGACGGGTGAAAGCGCCTTTGACGAAAACGCACCATTTCGTTACACTCTCTCCTCCGGGCGGTTAGCTCAGCGGAAGAGCGTCTGCCTTACACGCAGGATGTCGTCCGTTCGAACCGGACACCGCCCACCAGTCCAGACGGAAACCGAGGCGCGGGGATGGGGCGAATGCCCTCCACGAGGCAGCCCCTAGCCGCCGCCCACGAGTTGGACCACCTCCAAGCGGTCCCCCTCCACCAGGACTTCGGAGTCGTACTCGGCCCGCGGGACCACGGTTCCGTTCCGCTCCACCGCCACTCGGGAAGTGGCCAGTCCCAGGCTTTCGAGGAACTCCCGGAGGGTGATCCCCTCCACCGCTTCACGCGGGGCGCCGTTCACCAGGAGGGTCACGGTCCTCCCCCCCGGGTCACGAGCGCCTTGTGGCTGAAGGTCCCGCGCTCGTGGCTCACCTCCAGGAGGACCACGGCGCTCCCCGACACGGCCGGGATCTGAAAGGCGGCCGAGCAGAGGCCCTCCGAACCGGTGGTCCCCGAAAAGAGGCGTTGGCGAGCCCCATCGGCCGAGACGAGGTCCACGCAGACCGCGGCGCCCTTCAGGGGCGTTCCGCTGATGTCGGTCTTGGCCCTCACCTGGAACCACCCGCGCTCGGCGGCCACAAAGGGTGACTGGTCCAGGACCTCCACCGAAAGGCGCTCCCCCTCGCTCTCGCTGGTCAGGTAGTCGAGAATCACCTCGTCCAGGCTCCGAGGGGAGATGATCCCCTCCCCAAATGCCGCGGGGCCTGCGTCCTTTGCGTACTTGCCCAGACGCACGTCCACCACCACCTTCTTGTGCTGCTGCTCGAGAAGCGCGGCGATCTTCTTCTCGTCTTTATCCGATTCCACCAGGGAGGCGTAGGAGGTCTTTTTCGAGGCGAGGATCTCCCCGCCGACGTAGATGAGCGTCTCGATGATGGGATTGGCGAGCCCGCGGTCCTCGGTCTGAACGTGGTAAACCTTCCCCTGGTACACCACGTCCTGGTTGAATCCCGTGATCATGGCCGCTCGCTCTCCCGCTCCACCTTATCCGATTCCACGGGCGCCCCTCAACCCCGCCCCGGGAGGGGCTCCAGCCGGGCCGTGAAGTGTCGGAGGAAGGGAGGCTCCTGGGCGATACGGAACCCGGTGCACCGACCGGGATCGCGGAGCACCTCGCCCGCCACCTCCGCCGTGTAGGACAGGTGGTTGTCCGTGTACACCCTGCGCGGGACGGCCAGCCGCACGAGTTCCAGGGCGGCCGGAAGAAACGTGCCGTCGGCGGCCCGCTTTCCGAACATGAGCGATCCGATTTCCACGCCCCGGACCCCCCCCTCCCTGTACAGGGCCACCGCCAGGCTCTGGGCGGGCAGCTCCTCGGGGGAAAGGTGGGGGAGCGCCCGCCGAGCATCCAGGTACACGGCGTGCCCGCCGACGGGCTCGAGGATGGGCACCCCGCGGGCCGCGAGGGCCTCACCGAAACGGCGGACCTGGCCGATCCGGGCCTCCAGGTAGGCCTCGTCCTGCACCTCTTCCAGGCCGGTGGCCAGGGCCTCCAGGTCCCTTCCCGCCAGCCCTCCGTATGTGGGAAAGCCCTCTCGGAGGATGAGCTGGTTTTTCAGACGTCCCGCCAGGTCCCCGTCCCGCAGGGCCAGGAAACCGCCGATGTTGCCGAGCCCGTCCTTCTTGGCGCTCATGGTGGCCCCGTCGGCGCAGGAGAACATGGCGCGCACGATCTCGGGGATGGTCATGGAGCGGCACGCCTCCTCCCTGGCCTTGATGAAGTACGCGTTCTCCGCGAATCGGCAACAGTCGAGGAAGAAGGGCACCCCCGCCCGGCGGCAGATTTCGGAGACGCCCCGGATGTTCTCCAGGGAGACGGGCTGTCCTCCACCCGTGTTGTTGGTGATCGTCAGCATGCAGAGCGGGACCTTGTCCCGCCCCCAGCGCGCAAGGGTCTGCTCGAGGGCGTGGAGGTCCATGTTGCCCTTGAAGGGGTGGCGCGAAGTCAGGTCCCGCCCCTCGGGGATCACCAGGTCGAGAGCCTCGGCCCCGAAGTACTCGATGTTGGCCCGCGTCGTGTCGAAGTGGTTGTTGCTGGGAATGATCCGGCCCGGGCGGGACACTTCCGAGAACAGGATGTTCTCCGCGGCGCGGCCCTGATGGGTGGGCAGCACGTGGTCCATGCCCGTGATCCCTTTGACCGTTTCGTAGAATCGGAACCACGACCGGGCCTGGGCGTACGATTCGTCCCCGCGCATGAGCGCCGACCACTGGCGGTCGCTCATGGCGCCCGTCCCCGAATCCGTCAGCAAGTCCACGAAAACCGCCTCGGCGGGGATCAGAAACAGGTTGTACCCGGCGCGTTGCAGGTGCGCTTCCCGCTCCGCCCTTTCGGGCAGGCGGATGGACTCGATCATCTTAATCCGGTACGGCTCTGGCCAGGTCGGCATGGGACCCCCCTAGGACCCTCTTAAGATACGCGCCCGTGGGCGAAGCCTCCACCCCCGCCACCTCCTCGGGGGTCCCCTGGGCGATCAGGCGCCCCCCGGCCTCGCCCCCCTCGGGGCCCAATTCCAGGATGGAATCGGCGCACTTGATGACATCCAGGTTGTGCTCGATCACCACCACCGTGTTGCCCGCCTCCACCAGGCGGTGGAGAACGGCCAGGAGGTGCTTCACGTCTTCGAAGTGGAGCCCGGTGGTCGGCTCGTCCAGGACGTAGAGGGTCTGACCCGTGGCCCGGCGGCTGAGCTCCCGGGCGAGCTTGATGCGCTGAGCCTCGCCCCCGGACAGCGTCGTGGCCTGCTGGCCGAGGTGGACGTAGCCCAGCCCGACATCTTCGAGCATCTGGAGCTTCCGGTGAACGAGGGGGACCTTTTCGAAGAACTCGAGGGCCTCGCTGACCGTCATGTCCAGGACCTCCGCGACGGTCTTTCCCTTGAACCGGACCTCCAGGGTTTCGCGGTTGTACCGCTTGCCCTTGCACGTGTCGCAGGTGACGTACACGTCGGGCAGGAAGTGCATCTCGATCTGGAGGACGCCGTCGCCCTGGCAGGCCTCGCAGCGCCCCCCCTTCACGTTGAAGGAAAAGCGGCCGGGACGGTAGCCCCGGGCCCGGGATTCGGGGACCTGTGCGAAGAGGTCCCGGATGGGCGTGAACAGGCCGGTGTACGTGGCGGGATTGCTCCGGGGCGTCCGCCCGATGGGGGATTGATCGATCTCGATGACCTTGTCGAGGCGCTCCCACCCTTCGATGGCCCGGTGGCGCCCCGGCTTGTCCATGCTGTGGTAGATCTTCGCCATGAGCCCTTTGTAGAGGACCTCGTGGACGAGAGTCGACTTGCCCGATCCGGAAACGCCCGCGACGACGGTGAGGACGCCCAGCGGAACGGAGACGTCCAGGTTCTTGAGGTTGTTCTCCTCCGCTCCCAGGACCCGGAGGTGGGCGCGGGGCGCCCGGCGCTTGGCCGGAATGGGGATGGAGCGGCGGCCCGCCAGATAGGCCCCTGTCACCGACCGGGGGCTCTCGCAGAGATCGGGCACCTGTCCCTGGGCTACGACTTCTCCCCCGTGGACGCCCGCTCCGGGGCCCAGATCCACCACGTGGTCCGCGCTCCGGATGGTCTCTTCGTCGTGCTCCACGACCACCACCGTGTTTCCCAGGTCGCGCATCGCCAGGAGGGTGTCGAGGAGGCGGCGGTTGTCCCGCTGGTGGAGGCCGATGGAGGGCTCGTCCAGAACGTACAGAACCCCCGTCAGCTGGCTTCCCACTTGCGTGGCCAGGCGGATCCGCTGGGATTCCCCGCCGGAGAGGGTGGTGGCCGACCGCGACAGGGACAGATACCCCAGTCCCACGTTGGCGAGAAAGGTGAGGCGGCTGCGGATCTCCTTCAGGACCATGCGGGCGATTTCCCGGTCCCGCGGCCCGAGTTCCAGGGTGTCCAGCGCCTCCAGAGCCCGGTCCACGGAGAGGTCCGTGAAGGAGGCGATGGTGTGGCTCCCCACGCGAACGGACAGGGCCTCGGGCTTCAGGCGGCGGCCGTGGCAGGCCGGGCAGGGCGCGGTGGACATGAAGGACTCGATCTCCTGCCGCGAGGACTCGGACTTGGTCTCCCGATACCGCCGCAGGAGGTTGGGGACGACCCCCTCGAAGGCGTGCTCGAACTGGTACCGGCTCCTCTCCCTGCGCACGTCGTAGGCGATCTTGCGGCCGTTCGTGCCGAAGAGGATCGTGTTCCGGGCCTCCTCGGGAAGCTTCCCGAAAGGGGTGTCCATGGAAAAACCCATCTCCCGGGCCAGACCGCCGAGCATTTCGCGGTACCAGAAGCCGCCTTCGCCGGGCCACGGCGCGATGGCCCCCCGGTTGAGGGAGAGGGCGGGATTCGGCACGATCTTGGCCGGGTCGAGCTCCATCTTCACGCCCAAACCCGAACATTCCGCACACGCCCCGTGGGGGCTGTTAAAGGAGAAAAGGCGCGGCTCCATCTCGGGCAGCGCGGTTCCGCAGTCCGGGCAGGAAAGGCGCTCGGAGAAAAGCTGGTCCGACTCCTCCGAGAGCCGGTGCACGATGGCCAGCCCGTCGCCCTTCTGAAGGGCCAGCTCCACCGATTCGGTGAGCCGGCCCTGGATCCCAGCCTTGATCACGAGCCGGTCCACCACGACCTCGATGGTGTGGGCCTTGTAGCGCTCCAGGGGAAGACCGTCCTGCAGCTCCACCACCTGGCCGTTCACCCGCGCCCTCACAAATCCCTCCCTCAGAAGGTCCGCGAGGAGCTTGCGGTACTCCCCCTTCCTCCCCCGCACCACCGGAGCCAGCACGTAGATTCTCTCCCCTTCGGGAAGGGAGAGGATCTGGTCCACCATCTGCTGAACCGTCTGGCTGGCGATGGGCTTCCCGCAGGAGGGGCAGTAGGGACGCCCCACCCGGGCGAAGAGGACCCGCAGGTAGTCGTAGACCTCCGTCACCGTCCCGACCGTGGAGCGGGGGTTGTGGGAGGTGGATTTCTGTTCGATGGAAATGGCCGGAGAGAGGCCCTCGATTCCGTCCACGTCGGGCTTTTGCATGAGGTCGAGAAACTGCCGCGCGTAGGCCGAAAGGGACTCCACATACCGCCGCTGGCCCTCGGCGTAGAGCGTGTCGAAGGCGAGGGAGGACTTGCCCGATCCGGAAAGTCCCGTGATCACCACCAGGCGGTTCTTGGGAAGCGAGAGGTCGACGTTCTTGAGGTTGTGCTCCCGGGCGCCCCGGATGCGGATCGTGTCCATGGTCTTCGCGCGCTCCCGAAACTTCCCATGTATCACGTTTTGGCTCCCAACGCCAGGGATCTTAGCGGCTGGCCCCGTACGGGCCGGAATGCAAAACGCCCCCAGGGCGGAGGGCGTTCCCGGAAGAAAGAACGGGGCGCCCTGCCGGACGCCCCCGAGCTTCCCAATCGTGCATGCGCCTCAGGCGGCGGCCTTCTCCTGGCCAGGGCCGCTCTGAAGGAGCTCGATGGACCCGTTCACCGTCTCCACGGTCAGGGTGCCCCCGCCTCCGTTCAGTTCCCCGCGCACCGAGTGCTTGGCGCGGGAGAGCCCCGGAAGTTCGGACCGGATGGACCCGTTCACGTTCTCCGCCTCGACGCGCAAGGCGGCCTCCGCGGAGAGGGTGACCTCGATGCTCCCGTTCACCGTCTCCAGCTGGCCCCCCTTGGGCCTCTGGGAGCGGATGCGGCCCGTCAGGCCCCCGTTGGTGCTGCTGACTTCGCCCACGTCTTCCACGTCGAAGCGGACCTTGCCGTTGACGGTGGCGGCATGGAGAAGGGCGGCCCGGTCCACGCCGATGGATCCGTTGGTCGTTTCGCACGTCACCCGAGCATCGGCCACATTCACGTCCACCGATCCGTTGACGGTGGCGAGTTCGAGGACCGTTCCCCTCGGGACCTCGAGCGCGTACGTGACGGAAACCGACGCCCCGGGGTTCAAGAAGCCCCCGGACTTCATCTTCGGGTAGACGGTCCGGATGCGCACCTCGCCGGGCGATTCCTCGATCTCCACACGGACTTGCGACAGGACCTCGCGCGCCCGGGCGTCTTCCAGGGCCCGCACCTGCTTCTCGGCCACCAGGCGGACCTCGCCGGGCTTCCCCTCGGTCACCCTTACGGATCCGTTCACGTTTTCCAGGCGGAGAGTCCCCCCGTCCGACAAGGCGAGGGTCTTCTCCACCCGGTCCGTCGCCGCCGCCCCGAGGATGCCCTGAGTGCAACCGGCCCACACGCACAAGGTCGCCGCCGCCAGGAATCCCGCCGCTCGTCTCGTCATGGGCCACCTCCGCCGACCGTCCGAAGCGTTAGACGGGAACCCCCGCCCAGGAGTTTCAAGCCCCTCCCCTCGCGTCCCGGGGTCTATACTGCTCAGCGGAAAGGGGGACTCCGTGCCGGAACCGAAGGGAATCCATCTGACCCTCCCTGGAGGAGGCCGCCTGGACCTCCGGTACCTTCTTCTTGACCTGAACGGCACCCTCGCCCGGGATGGCCGGCTCCTCCCGGGGGTGGCGGAGGCGGTGGCCCGGGTGGCGGAGGTCCTGGAGGTGCGCCTGCTCACGGCCGACACCTTCGGCACGGCCGGGGAGGTGGCGCGCGCCTTGGGGGCTCGGCTGGAGACCCTCCCGGCGGGCCGACCCGGAGGTCCGCGGAAGGCCGAAGCCGTCCAGTCGCTCGGTCCGGAGGGGGTCGCCGCCATGGGGAACGGCGTCAACGACGCGCCGATGCTCCGGCTCGCCGCCCTGGGAATCGCGGTCCTTGGGCCCGAGGGCTGCGCCCGGGAGGCTCTGGAGGCCGCGCGAATCCTTGTCAAGGACCCCCTGGAGGGACTCGAACTTTTCCTGTATCCTGACCGGCTCGTGGCGACCCTGCGGCCCTGAAGGAGCAGGGCGCCCCGCATCCCGAGGAGATTTCGATGCGACACATGGCCTGGATCGTCCTTCCCGTGGGCCTTCTTCTCTCGGCCTGCTCGTCCCCGCAGACCTCCCCCACCGCCGACGCCGCCCAGGCGCCGCTTCCCGAAAAAGCGTCCGCGGGCCCGCAGGCCTCGCCCGAGGAAGCCGCGGTGTTGGACGCCGTCCGGACGTACCTGGCGGAGGTCCGGCAAATGGACGTGACCAAGATGACCCTTGGACTTCGCGACCTCAAGGTGAACGGGGATTCGGCGGAGTGCGTCGTGGACTTCGGCTTGAAGGAGGCCCCGGGCGCCCCCGCCATGACCTACGCCTATACGCTGTCCCGGAAGGACGGGCGGTGGGCTGTCTCCGCCTCCCGGCCGGCGGACGGAACCGGCCACGGCGCGGTGCCGTCCGGCGGGGCCTCCATGCCGGGGGGTCACCCGCGTGCGTCCGGAGCCGACCCCCACGGGATGGCCGCCGGCCATTCGGACCCCGCCGATCTCCCCGCGGGCCACCCGCCGGTGGCCCCGGCTCAGCCCCCGTCTCCCTCCAACTAAGGGACCGAGCGGGACCGCCCGTCAGGGAAAAAGGATCTCGGCGGCCTCGGCGAGGCTTCGGACGGGGTGGAGTTTCGAGCCGGGAACCTTCTCTTTCAGCCGTTCCAGGTCCGATGCCGGGAGGATCCCCCGGGAGAATCCCAAGGCCGAGGCCTCCCGGACCCGTTCGGAAACGGAGCCCACCCCCCGGACCTCCCCCGCGAGCCCCACTTCCCCAAAGGCCGCGAGGTCTTGGGGAAGGGGCTTGCCGAAGAACGCGGAGGCCACGGCGAGGCAGAGGGGAAGATCGAGGGCCGGCTCCTCGAGTTCGATGCCGCCCACCACGTTGACGAAGAGGTCCCGGTCCCCCAGGGTGATGTGGAGGGCGCGTTCGAGCACGGCCGATAGCAGCTGGACGCGGTTTCGATCGAGGCCCGCGCTCATCCTCTTGGAAAGCCCGAAGGCCGACGCGGAGGTCAGCGCCTGGATCTCCACGAGAAGGGGCCGCGTCCCCTGGACCGCCACCCCGATGACCGTCCCCGCGACGCCCAGGGGCCGGTCCGCCAGGAGCGCCGCGGAGGGGTTTTCGACGGCGACCAGCCCGGAGGCCGTCATCTCCAGGAGGGCCAGCTCCGAGGTGGCCCCGAACCGGTTCTTCTGGGCCCGCAGCACCTTGAGGTGCCGGTAGCGTTCTCCTTCCAGGTAGAGCACGGCGTCCACCATGTGCTCGAGGGCCTTGGGACCCGCGATGAGCCCCTCCTTGGTGATGTGGCCCACCAGAAGGACCGGCATTCCCCGCTGTTTGCCCGCCTCGATCAGGCGCGCCGCCGAATCCCTCACCTGGGAAAGGGACCCGGGGGCCGAGGCCAGGCCGGCGGTGGCGGCCGTCTGGATGGAGTCCACCCCGAGGACCGCGGGGGCGAGACGGTCCGCCTCCTCCAGCACCCCCTCCACCGAGGTTTCGGCCAGCAGGTGAAGCCGGGGGGCCCTCACCCCCAGGCGGGAGGCCCTGGAAGCCACTTGCTCCAGCGATTCCTCTCCCGTCGCGTAGAGGACGTCCCGCTCGAGGGCCAGATGCCCGAGAATCTGCAGGACCAGGGTGGTCTTCCCC